>NZ_RZSR01000242.1:0-6956 GCF_004023265.1 Mesorhizobium sp. M1A.F.Ca.IN.020.06.1.1 | reverse complement strand
ATTTTAGATGGCGTGACGGCGACTTCCGCGCACGTCATTTCTCCCGCAACTGGGACGGAGATCGCAATTGGCGCTGGCGGCATCATCGCCATCATCGCCATCGCCACTTCGACAGCGGGGGCGCGGCCATCCTTGGGCTCGGCCTAGGCCTCGGTCTCGGCAGCCTCGCCTACAACAATTTCTACAATCCCTATTATTACGATCCCTATCCGCGCTACTATCAGCCGCGGCGCATTTACCGGACCGAGCGGCTTTCCAGGGCCCATGTCCAATGGTGCCACGACCGCTACCGGTCCTATCGGGCCTGGGACAACACGTTCCAGCCCTATAACGGCCCGCGCCGGCAGTGCATTTCGCCCTATATCTGAGCCCCTCGGCACGAAGCTCAACGGCGCCCGGCGGGCGCCGTTTCTTTTTGGCAAGGCGCGCCCGACGGCGACGCGATAACCTTAAATTTAGCAGATGCGTCTATCCGTGATGCGGTGCCCCATATGACGATCGCCAAGCTGCGATCCGCTAGGACGACTCCGCCATGACCGAGAACGAGTTGAGAGGCAAGCGCCGGCAACGCGTGCTGAAGGGCGCGGCGATCCTGACCGGCATCAACAATTCCGGGGTCATGTGCACGGTGCGCAACATGCATCCTGGCGGCGCCGAACTGAAGCTGCCGATCGAGGCGCATGTGCCCGACGAATTCCTGCTTTACGTGACGAAGGACCGGATTGGCTACAAGGCGATCGTCCGCTGGCGCCGCGACGACCGCATCGGCGTGGAATTCGCGGGCACCGAGCCGAAGCCGCATTGGCATTACGGCTGAGCGTGAGAGAAGCCGGCGGATCGCTCCGCCGGCTTTCACGCATGAATAGACCGAATTAGTTTTTCGCCTTGTCGACCAGCTTGTTCTTGGCGATCCACGGCATCATCGCGCGCAGCTTCGCGCCAACCTCTTCGATCTGATGACTGTCGTTGTTGCGGCGGATGCCCTTGAAGCGCGACAGGCCGGCGCGATATTCCTGCATCCATTCCGAGGTGAATTTTCCGGTCTGGATATCCTTCAGGATGCGCTTCATCTCGGCCTTGGTGTCGGCCGTGATGATACGCGGACCGGAGACATATTCGCCCCATTCGGCGGTATTCGAGATCGAGTAGTTCATGTTGGCGATGCCGCCCTCATAGATGAGGTCGACGATCAGCTTCACCTCGTGCAGACACTCGAAGTAGGCCATCTCCGGCGCGTAGCCGGCTTCCACCAGCGTCTCGAAGCCGGCGCGGATCAGCTCGACCAGGCCGCCGCACAGCACCACCTGCTCGCCGAACAGATCGGTCTCGCATTCCTCGCGGAAATTGGTCTCGATGATGCCGGAACGGCCGCCGCCGACGCCGCAGGCATAGGAGAGCGCCAGGTCGAGCGCATTGCCCGAGGCGTCCTGGTTGACGGCAACCAGGCACGGCACGCCGCCGCCCTTCTGATATTCGCCGCGCACGGTATGGCCGGGGCCCTTCGGCGCGATCATGACCACGTCGACCGAAGCCTTCGGCTCGATCAGGCCGAAATGCACATTGAGGCCGTGCGCGAAGGCGATGGCGGCGCCGTCGCGGATGTTCGGCGCGATCTCTGATCTGTAGATGTCGGCCTGCAATTCGTCGGGCGTTGCCATCATCATCAGGTCTGCCCACTTGGCGGCATCCGCCACGCTCATCACCTTCAGCCCGTCGGCCTCGACCTTGTTGGCGGTCGCCGAGCCGGCCTTCAGGCCGATGGCGATCTCCTTGACGCCGGAATCCTTGAGGTTGAGCGCATGCGCCCGGCCCTGGCTGCCATAGCCGATGATGGCGACCTTCTTACCCTTGATCAGATTGAGATCGGCGTCACGATCGTAATAGACACGCATTTCGTCTTCCTTCCCGTTTTGAAGATCAGAGCATGATGCCGAAAAGTGTGAAGCGGTTTTCGGACGACATCATGCTCTATCTCTTGGATTTGGAGCCGGATTCAGATTTCAGGTCGACTTGACCTGAAATCATCCGGCTCCGGGGCCTTGCGGCCGGTTGTTTGCTCTCCCGGTCCTTGAGCCGTAAAGAGCGAGAAACTGCTGCGTCGCGCGGGCGGCATCGCCGCCGATCGTCGCCTCGGTCAATTGCAGCCGGTCGCCGAGCAGAAGCCGCATCTGCACGTCGCGGCCGACCAGACCGAAAAACGTCCGGAACGCCGTCTCGGCGTCCTCTAAGTCGAGCAGCCCGGCCTCGCGTCCCGCTTCGAGCACGGGCTTCAGACGCCTGGCCAGCGCGAAACGCCCATTCTGCAGCACGATCGCGCCAAGGTCATCCTTCCCGGAGCCGGCATGGCCGACCGCGACACGGTTCAGCGCGATGGACGTATCGCTCGAGATCACCCTCAGCCAGTCGGCAGCGAAGCGTTCGAGGCTTGCGGTCAGCCAAGCGAGGTCGAGGCCTTTGCGGTCGACCGGCGCCACGCGCACTTTCGAGGCCTGCCATTGCACCGTCGCCGTCAGCAGCCCGTCGCGGTCGCCGAACCATTTGTAGAGTGTTTCCTTGGAGCAGCTTGCCCGCCGCGCCACCGCGGTCATGGTCAGGTTGTCGCCCTCTTCGACCAATAGGCGAAGTGCTGCGTCCAGAACGGCCTGCTGCCGCTCGGTGAGCGTTTCGCTGCTGTCGGTGTCGGCGGCGGCTTGCAACACGTTTTCACCCGTTCCCGGTCGCTCAATAATGCGTACCGTACGTTACGGTTCGGCTTATTGCGCATTCGGGTTTCCAACGCAAGAGGCTGCGGCGAAAAAATCTGACGGTACCCACAAACACTCGTGAGCTAATCGCCGGCCAGTGGCTCGCGCAGCCGCCCGAGCAGTGCAGCCAGCGTTTCCAGCTCCTTGGCGGAAAGCTTGTCGCCCATCAGCTCGGCAATGGACGCGCCATAGACCGCCCAGATGCGGCGGCGCATCTCCCGGCCGCTTGGCGTGATGCGCACTGTCTGGCCACGGCCGTCATCCGAGACAGGCAGCTTTTCCAGCAGGCCATCCGCTTCCAGCCGGGCCAGCAGTCGCGACACGCTGTACTGCGCCAACAGAACGCGATCGATCAGCTCGAACGGCCGCAAGCCGCCCTCGCCCGCCTCGGCAAGCTCGTGCAGCACGTCGTACCAGGCGAGCGGCGGCAAGCCGCCGGCTTTCAGGGCATACTCGGTCTTTTCGACCAGCTGGCGCGAAACGCGCATCAGGCGGCCCCAGGCTTTGACGGCCTCGGGCGCAGGAGATTTTCTCGTCATCGAGGAACTTTATTCGATAGATGCAATTGCATCAAGCTTGACGGTCGATGCAAATGCATTCATATAGATGCAATTGCATCGATAAGGAGTTCCCGATGAAACATGAGATCTGTAAAGTGGCCGACATCCCGCAGACGGGCAGCCTGATCGCGCCTTTCTTCGGCCGCGAGATCCACGTCTGGCGCAGCGGCGAGCGTGTCCGTGCCGCGGCCAATGCCTGCCTGCATTTCGGCGGGCCACTCGACTGCAAGGACGGCGCCTTCATCTGCCAGTGGCACGGCGCCCGCTTCGACATGCAAAGCGGCGAGCGCCTCGTAGGCCCGGCGCCGAAGGGCTCGCGCCTGATGTTCCTGTCGACCCGCGTCGAGGACGGCGCGCTGAACTATGTCTGGGGAGAATAAGATGACGGCCAAACTCACCCTCGTCAGTCATCACCTTTGCCCCTACGTCCAGCGTGCGGCAATCGCCCTCGCCGAGAAAGGCGTGCCGTTCGAGCGCGTCAATGTCGACCTTGCCAGCAAGCCCGACTGGTTCAAGGCTATCTCGCCGCTCGGCAAGGTACCGCTGCTCTGCGTTCGAAACGGCAGCAAGGAGGAGATCATTTTCGAATCCGCCGTCATTCTCGAATTCCTCGAGGAGACGCAGGCCAATCCGTTGCACCCGGCCGATCCGCTCATGCGGGCCAGGCACCGCTCCTGGGTCGAATTCGGTTCGGCCATCCTCAACGCCATAGGGCGCTTCTATTCCGCCGCCGATGAGGCCTGCTTCCTCAAGGAAAGCAGCGGCTTGTCGGAACTGTTTGAGCGTGTCGAGGCGGAACTGTCGGCAAGGCGGAGCGGTCCGTGGTTCGCCGGGAAGCGCTTCTCGCTGGTCGACGCCGTCTACGGGCAGATCTTTCGCTACTTCGACACGTTCGACGAGATCGGCGCTAGCGGCATCCTGGACGGTAAGCCTCTCGTCCAGGCCTGGCGCAAGGCGTTGAGCGACCGGCAATCGGTGAAGGAGGCTGTCAGTCCGGACTATCCGCTGCGGCTGCACGCCTTCCTGCGGGCAAAGGCATCTTATCTATCGCGGATGATCCGGCTGCAGGCCATTGCGATTCCGCAAGCCCGATCGGCCTGAACGGATCGATCACCGTTCCCGCGACCATGGCGGCGAGCAACTGCGGCACCGGCGCAAGCGACGTTTTGACGCTTGTATCGGGGAAGGAAAGGCTCAGGCCTGCGCGGCATCGAAGGCGACGCGCGCCTCACGAACGGCATCGTGGTTGAGTTCGGCCCATTGGATCAGCATCTGCAACGGCGCGAACATCGAGCGGCCGAGATCGGTGAGGCTGTATTCAACGCTCGGCGGCTTGGTCGGAAAGACTTCGCGATGCACATAGCCGTCGCGCTGCAGGTCGTAGAGCGTCTGCGTCAGCATACGCTGCGAAATGTCGGGCACCAGGCGGCGCAACTCCCCGAACCGGTACGGCTTCTCGGCCAAAGCCATGACCAGCAGCGAGCTCCATTTGCCGCTGATGCCCTGGATCACATCGCGGACCGGGCAGTCGGCGAAATTGCCGCCGCCGGTCATGGCTTTGTAGACCTCGAGCTTCGATTTCAGACTGAAGATCTTGCTGTCCATCGCGACATCCATTGATCGAAACGGCGACCCGCCGGTGGTTCCCCGGCTGTGCCTACCTCCCGGAAAACTGCCTTCTTTACGGCCCTTGGTCAATTCTTATTTTAGTGCTGGTCTCTTTTTGAGACCATCGTTCAGACCCCTTCGACGCAAATTTCAGGAACTTCCCATGACCGAAACTCTCCTTGTCACCGGCGCTTCCGGCCATCTCGGCCGCGCCGTGATCAACCATCTGCTCGATGCGCAGAAAGTCGCGCCGGCAAATATCATCGCAACCACGCGCAATCCCGAAAATCTCCGCGACCTGGCAGCCCTCGGCATTGTCGTCAGGCCGGCCGATTTCGACGATCCGGCCTCGCTGGAGCGCGCGTTCAAAGGCGCCGACCGAGTGCTGATCGTCTCGACCGGTGAGCTCGACCTGAAGAGCGACCGGCGCCTCAAGCAGCATCAGGCCGCGGTGGCCGCAGCCAAGGCGGCAAGCGTCTCGCACCTCCTCTACACCTCGATGCCCAATCCCGAGCCGGTCTCGCCGGTGCTGTTTGCCGGCGACCACTACGGCACCGAGCAGGCCATCAAGGCGAGCGGCATTGCCTACACCATCTTCCGCAACGGCTGGTACCAGGAGAACCTTTTCATGGCGCTGCCGCACGCCATTTCGTCGGGCAAGTGGTACACGTCGGCTGGTGACGGTCGGATCGCGCACGCCGCGCGCGACGACATGGCCGCCGCGATCGCCGCGAGCCTCGCTTCCGGCTCGACGGAGAGCCGCGTCTACACGCTGACCGGCCCGCATGCCTACACGACGAACGAAATTGCCGCTCTGGTGAGCGAAGTCACTGGCAAGCCGCTGGAGGTTATCCAATTACCTGACGAGGCTTTGACCGAGGGCGTCAAGGCGGCCGGCCTTCCCGAGGACTTTGCGCGAATTGTCGTATCCTTCGACGCCAACACACGCTCCGGCCGTATCGGCATGGTAACCGACGCTATCGAGACGCTGTCGGGCCGCAAGCCGAAGACGCTCAAGCAGTTCCTGGAAGGGAACAAAGCCGCACTGCTTGGCTGAACCGTTGCGCCTGGGGGGGTACTCTCCCGGGCGCGTCACCTCGACTTTTTGAGCAATCCGAGCCGGACCAGGCTTTCGCCGGTGGCGACGAGCGCTTCTTCGCGCGATCGCGGCGCCCAGCCGAGCATGCGCATGGCCTTGGCCCCGGTTGCGTTTCTGGCCTTGCCCAGTTCCGTCACGATCTGGGCTGCTTGCCCGTCGAACAGTCCGACGGTCCGGACCAGCCAGTCCGGTAGCATTCTCGTCGTAACGCGCGACGCAACGCTGCCCAGCCGCGATTTCAACGTTTGTGCGATCCCCAGCGTCGTCATGAAATCGCCGCTGATGGCGAGGAACCGCTCCCCCTTGGCGGCGGGACTGGTCATGGCGCGCAGATGCAGGTCCGCCACGTCCCGCGCGTCGACCACGCCGAACACCATGCGCGGCAGACCCGGCATCTCGCCGTCCAGCAAGCGCTTGATGAAGTCCGTCGAGGTCGAATGATCCGGCCCCAGGACCGGTCCAAAGATCCCGACCGGATTGACGACCGTCAGTTCCAGCGCTCCGCCCTGGCTGGCAATGAAATCCCAGGCCGCACGTTCCGCCAGCGTTTTCGACTTCACATAGGCGCTTACCTTGGCCGCCAGGTTGGTCCAGTTCTCTTCCGTGAACGGACTGCCCGGAATTGGCCTCTGGCCATAGCCGATGGGGGCAAAGGACGAGGTGAGCACCACCCGTTTGACGCCCGCATCGCGCGCGGCCCGCAGCACGCGCAGCGCACCCTCGCGCGCAGGAACGATCAGATCGTCCTCGTGTTTCGGCACGCCCGGCGGGAACGGCGAAGCGACATGAAGAACGTACTGGCATCCCGCGACCGCTTCCAGCCAGCCGGGGTCTGTCATCAGATCGGCGTAGGCGAAGGAAAGCGCATCGCCCGGCTCGGCACCGCCGACCCTCAGCATGGCGAGAACATCGGCTTCGCGCTTGGCGGATCGCACTGTTGTGCGG
>NZ_RZSR01000241.1:0-6990 GCF_004023265.1 Mesorhizobium sp. M1A.F.Ca.IN.020.06.1.1 | reverse complement strand
CGCGCCGTCGCCTGCCGAACCTTGGCGCTGGCTGCTCGAGATCGCGGGCGCGTTGCCGGGGTTGACGGCAGACGTATTGCTGGTCGCGGCGGCCCCGCTGCCCCTACCCTCCGCTTGCGGCTGCGCGGGAGATCCAGCGCCGGCGGTCGGCGCGGCGCTGTTGTCAGGCACGGTCACCTTGGCGCCGTCCTTCAGCCGGTCGACGCCATCGACGACCACCTTGGCGCCCGGCGGAAGGCCCGACAGCAATTGCGTGACCGAGGCGTCGCCGGGGCCAAGGGAAACGGTCTTCACCGAGACAGTGCTGTCGTCGTTGAGCTGATAGACGAAAGTGCCTGGAGCGCCGTGCTGGATGGCGGCGTTGGGCAGCACCGTCACGCCGGTCAGCGTGCGCACCAGGAGATGCACGTTGACGAACTGGTTGGGATAAAGCCCGCCGTCGGCGTTAGCAAACACGGCGCGCAGCTTCACGGTGCCGGTGGTCGGATCGATCTGGTTGTCGATCGTCTGCAGCGTGCCTTCGGCGATCTGCTTGGTGTCGTTGCGGTCGAACAAGGTGGCCTTGAGCCCGGCATTACCATGCGACTGTTCCAGAACTTCGGCGAGGGTGTCTTCGGGCAGCGAGAACAGCACCGAAATCGGCTGCATCTCGGTGATCACCGCAATGCCGGTGCTGTCGGAAGGCGTGACGTAATTGCCCTGATCGACCAGCCTGAGGCCGATGCGGCCGTCGGCAGGTGCAACGATATGGCTGTTGGCGATATTGACCTCGACGGCCTCGATCTGCGCCTGGTCGGACATGACCGTGCCCTCGTCGGATTGCACGATCGCGCGCTGCAGGTCGACCGCCTGCTGCGTGATGGCGTTGGAGGTCAGCTTCAGATCGCGGTCGAGGTCGAGCCTGGCATCGCTCAGCAGCGCCTGATCGTGCTTCAATTGGCTCTGCAGCTGATGCAGCGAGGCTTGGAGAGTGCGGTCGTCGACCTGGGCAAGAAAATCGCCCTTCTTCACCATCTCCCCTTCGGTGAAGGCGATCGCGGTGATCTGCCCGCTGACCTGCGGGCGCACCGTCACCGTCGACAGTGAGGTGACCGTGCCCAGCGCCTCCAGCGTGATCGGGATGTCGGCCTGCGTCACCGAGGCGACTGCGACCGGCTGCGCGCCGAGATCGCCGCCCCGGAATCGTTGGCCGCCGCGCGCGCCTTGCTGGTGCACCGGTGCTGGATGGAGCCAGAAGGCGACGCCCGCTCCAGCCGCCACCAGCAGCAGCGCGACCATCCAGCCGCGGCGCCGGCGACGCACGACCACCGGCTTGATGTCTGCCATCGGCTCACGGAGCGGCTGTAACCGGCTGGCGACTTCGTCGTCCACTTTGTCACCTATCCATCGAACCGCAAGCGGCTAGGTCGACCACGTCCTTGGCCAGCGTCACTGGCCCAAGACGCAATCCGGCCGGGAACATAACGCCGGAACCTGGCCATGCAATTGCGCCCGACATTAAATTCCCGTAAGAATTGAATGGGTTAGGTTGAAGACCACACTCAAAAATGCGCGCCCGGGCGAACTGTTCGGGGACCGTGCCCCCATCGCGTGAGAGTGACCGGCCGCGCCGCGCCGGCCAATGATGACAAGGCTTTAACGGGGTGAACCCGGCCCGCGCGGCGGACCGCCTTTCGACGGTCGGACGTCGTTCCCGTCCCGGCGCAAAACCGCAGCCTCCGAGCGGGACCCCACTCCAGCCCGCTCGCAAAGATGTGAACGCAGCGACGTGCGAAGCTGCCCTATTCCTCAGCTTTATCGGCAGCGGGCCGGATCGCGATCGAGAGGGAAGCCATGACCTTTGCCCGGCTGCTCGCCTTGCCCCTGCTCAGCCTGTTGGCGCTCGGCCACGCGACCGCGCAAAGTCCGGACGGGGTCACCTCGCATGACGCACAGGTCGAGGATCTGAAAGTCTTCCGCCATGACTTTCTCGAGGTCGACCGATCCTACTCGCAAGCCGCCCGCGCGGAAGCGGAACTTCGCCTGCAGGCCCTGGACGCAGCTGCGGGCTCGATCGATGCGGCGATGTTCACCGTTCATCTCTGCCAGATCGCGGCGCTGGCCGACAATGGTCACACGACCTGCAAGCTGCCGCGCGCCAATGGTGTGGCGATGTCTTTGCTGCCGATCGGCGGCGCCTTCTACGTCATAGCGGCCAGTCCGCAAAACGGCGATCTGCTGGGCAGCCGACTCGCCGGCATCGACGGCCATCCGGCTGCTGAAGTCTCCTCGGCGCTGCGCAGCCTGCATGGCGGCGTGGCGGCATGGCGCGACATCGAGGCGACCGACGCGATCGTCCGGCCCGACCTGCTGCATGCGCTCGGGCTCGCCAATGCCGCCGGCGATGCGACCTTTCGCTTCCAGACGCCCGACGGCCGCATCATCGACCGCAAGCTCGCCCCGGAGCCGCAGCGCCGCGACTGGGTGAAGATTTTTCCCAAGGGCCGCGCGCCCTGGCCGCTGCAGGATCAGGAACAGCCGTTCCGCTGGCGCGATGCGCCCGAACTCGATGGCATCGTCGCCGAGATCAGACGCAACGTCGACGGCAAGACCGGGAAGATCGCCGATTTCCTGGCTGAGGTCGAAGCCGCCCGGGTCCGCCTCGGCCGCAAGAACCTCGTCCTCGACATGCGCTTCAACACCGGCGGCAACTTGATGCTGACCCGCGATGCGCTCAGTTCCTGGCCGTCCCGCGTCAAACCGCCGGGACGGCTGTTCGTGCTGGAAAGCCCGATTACCTTTTCGGCGGGAATTGTCGACGTCGCCTATCTCAAGCAGGCTGGCGGGGACAGGGTCACACTGGTCGGCGAAGCGCCCGGCGACCGCATGATGTTCTTCGCCGATCAGCAGCAGGTGACGCTGCCGCATTCGGGCCTCATGCTGCAGTCCGCGACGCAGCGCTATGACCTTCAAAACGGCTGCAAGGCCTACGCCGATTGTTTCGTCGGCATGGCGCAACCGAGTTCCGCCACGGGCACGACGCCCGTGCTTGTCGCCACCATCGACAAAGGCAAGGGCCGCAAGCCGGTTGCGCTCAAGACGCTGGAGCCCGACATTGCCGCGCCATGGTCGATCGACGATCTGCTCAAGGGTCGCGATCCCGGAATGGCGGCCGTTCAGGCGGCGTTGGCGGGACAGCAGGAGTAGGACTGTTCAGTCTCGATGCTTTTATCACTGGCGCCAGCCGCGGGCTGGACTTGCCTTCGCGCAGGCGCCTGCCGGCGCTCAGGTCACGCTCGGCCTCGTCCGGTAGAGCACCGGCTCCTTCCTGGTCACCACCGGCTACAGCCAAGGGAACCGCCGCTTCCTTTCGCTGTTTCATAACAGAAGGGACATTGCCGCTTCCAGGAGATGATGAATGAAACGGCTTCTTCTCGCTTCAGCCATTGTGGCCATGTCCGCCGGCCTTGCGATGGCGCAATCCAGCAGCACCACCAGCGGATCGTCCACGACGACGACCACCACGACAACGACACCCAGCACACAGGACA
Organism: Mesorhizobium sp. M1A.F.Ca.IN.020.06.1.1; assembly: GCF_004023265.1. Taxonomy (NCBI): domain Bacteria; kingdom Pseudomonadati; phylum Pseudomonadota; class Alphaproteobacteria; order Hyphomicrobiales; family Phyllobacteriaceae; genus Mesorhizobium; species Mesorhizobium sp. M1A.F.Ca.IN.020.06.1.1. The sequence continues at coordinate 3,460 of NZ_RZSR01000241.1, read as the reverse complement.
CCGACTCGACCACCACGGGCGCGACCAATTCGGCAAAGGACTGCGCGCCTGGCCAGCAGACCGGCAGCGCGAAGCAGGCAGCTCCCGGACAGCAGGATACCGATGCGAAAACGGCCGCGCCTGGCCAGATGAAAAAGACCACCGAAGGCTGCTAGCGAAGGCCAGCCCGTCCCAGATTGCCAGGGGCGGGCTTTCCCTTTCATGGGCGGCCCATCTTATCTGGTCTGAGCGGCAGCGGCTCGCTCAGACGTGGAGGCTTATCCTAACGGAAGCGATCGGCGATATGGCGGCAAGGCCGCGCGCATCCGCTGCATCATGACGGCGAGCAGCTGCAGGACGAGTCAATGGCGAAGCTGACTGAGCGGTTGAACCAGCTGCTCTACATCCTCTCCGTCATGACCGCGGTGCTGCTGCCGATGACCATCATCTCCGGCCTGTTCGGCATGAATGTCGGCGGGCTCCCGCTGGTCGACACGGCGCTCGGCTTCTGGGTGGTGACGGCGATAGCGGTCGTCGTCGCCGGGATCGTCTACATGGTCGTGCGACGGCTGGGCCGGATTTAGCGTCTTATGCGCTCGCGCGCAGATCCTCGACGACAGTACCGGCCGCGCGGACTTCCGCCTCATGGTCCGGCTCGCGCCATGTCTCGGCGAGACCGGCCGCATACCATTCGCGCATGGCAGGCAGATCGAGCAACCGCTTGGGATAAGCAGCGGCGGCGCCCTCGAATGCCAGTCCATAGGACTGTGCCCGGAAAACGACCGGAGCGAAGAAAGCATCGACCGCGGTGAAGTGGTCTCCGGCTAGGAACGGTCCGCCGAAGCGCGCAAGGCCGTCGTTCCACAAGTCGCCCAGGCGGAAGAGATCGTGCTTCAGCGCATCGGACATCGATGCCAGATTGACGCGCACGCCACAGCTCATCGGGCAGTCATTGCGCAGCGCGGTAAAGCTCGAATGCATTTCGGCGGCGGCGGAGCGCGCCCATGCGCGCGCTTTCGCATCGGCCGGCCAGACGCCTCGATGACGCTCTGCCAGATATTCGACGATCGAGAGCGAATCCCACACCGCCCAGCCATCGTCGACCAGGCAGGGCACGCGGCCATTCGGCGAGAATGACCGGAAGAGGCTGAAACTTGAACCGGTCGGGAACGGCGTCAGCCGCTCCTCGAAGCGAATGTCGAGGGTCCGCATCAGCAGCCAAGGCCGCAGCGACCAGGACGAATAGTTCTTGTTGCCGATATAAAGCTGGTACATTTGCCGCCCTCACCTCGTCGCGGGACCCGCCTGGCGAACCTCGCGCCCTCTGAACATCGACCAGCTGTACATGGCCAGCGCAGTCCAGATAAGGGCGAAAGCTATGGCCTGCGTGGTGCCGAACGGCTCATCGAAGATCAGGACGGCGATCAGGAACACCATCGTCGGCGCGATATATTGCATGATGCCGATGGTGGAGAGGCGCAAAAGCCTGGCGCCGAAGGCAAAGAGCAGAAGCGGCACCGCGGTCACCGGGCCGCAGCCGATCAGCAGCGCGGTGTCGGCGCCGGTGCTGGAGATGAAATGGTCCTGTCCCGCGGCGATCAGGTAGGCAATGTAGCAAAGCGCCGGCACCGACAGCAAAAGAACTTCGAGCAGAAAGCCCTGGCTCGGCCCGATCGGCAGCGTCTTGCGGAAGAAGCCGTAGGCGGCGAAGGAGAAGGCCAATGCCAGCGATACCCAGGGTAATTTGCCGGCCTCGACAGTAAGCACGGTCACCGCAATGGCGGCCAGCGCCACCGCCGCGATCTGCAGCCGGTCGAGCCGTTCGCCGAGGAGAACGGCGCCGACCACCACGCTGACCAGCGGGTTAATATAGTAGCCGAGCGCCGTCTCGACCGTGCGGTCGACTGCGATCGCCCAGACATAGATGCCCCAGTTGACCGAGATGAGCGTCGCCGTCAGCGCCGCCATGGCGAGGCTTTTCGGCGAGCGGATCGCGGCCTTGAAGTCGGCGGTGCGGCCGGCCCAGACCAGCACGGCAGCGGCGATCGGCACCGACCAAACGATCCGGTGCGAGATCACCTCGATCAGAGGCAGGTGCGCCACCGCTTTCATGTAGAAGGGCAACAGCCCCCAGAGGAAATAGGCGCCGAGGGCCAAAAGGAAGCCGCGGCGGGCCTTGGCGTCTTGATCGAGATCGGCTGTTGCGGTGACCATGGCCCAACGCTATGGCCCAGGGGACCGTCCAAGACCATCGCAAAATTCTGATGGATCAATGGACTTTTGATGATGGTTCAACCTACTCCGCCGCGACTAAGCCAGCCATATCACGGTTCTTCATCAGCTTGTAGATGATCGAATCCATCAGCGCCTGGAAGGAGGCGTCGATGATGTTTTCCGATACGCCGACCGTCCACCAGCGGGCGCCGGTGGAATCGTGCGATTCGATCAGCACTCGGGTGATGGCTTCGGTGCCGCCGTTGAGAATGCGCACCTTGAAGTCGGCGAGCTCGAGGTCGACGATCTCGTTCTGATACTTGCCGAGATCCTTGCGCAGCGCGATGTCGAGCGCGTTGACCGGGCCGTGGCCTTCGGCCACCGACATCTTCTCCTCGCCGTCGACCATCACCTTCACGATCGCCTCGGACACGGTCTTCAGGTTGCCATTGGCATCGAAGCGGCGCTCGACCATGCAGCGGAACGAGGTGACGTTGAAGAACTCCGGCAGGCCGTGCAGCGTCTTGCGGGCCAAGAGCTCGAAGGAGGCGTCGGCGCCCTCATAGGCGTAGCCTTCGGCCTCGCGCTCCTTGACGATGGCGATGAGCGCGTCGAGCCGGCTGTCGTCCTTCGGCACGTCGATGCCGCGCCGCTTCAATTCGGCGAGGAAATTGGCCTTGCCGCCCTGGTCGGAGACCATGACACGGCGGCGGTTGCCCACGGCTTCCGGCGGCACATGCTCGTAAGTCGCCGGCTCTTTGGCCAGCGCCGAGGCATGGATACCCGCCTTGGTGGCGAAGGCGGATGAGCCGACATAGGGCGCCTGAGCTTCCGGCGCGCGGTTGAGCAACTCGTCGAAAGCGCGGGAGAGCCGCGAAATGCCGGTCAGTGCTTCGGCCGAAATGCCTGTCTCGAAGCGATCGGCGAAGGCCGGCTTGAGCGCGAGCGTCGGGATGATTGTGACCAGATTGGCGTTGCCGCAGCGCTCACCGATGCCGTTCAGCGTGCCCTGGATCTGGCGCACACCGGCCTCAACGGCGGCAAGGGAATTCGCCACCGCCTGGCCGGTGTCGTCATGGGCATGAATGCCGAGATGGTCGCCAGGGATGCCGCCCGCGATCACCTTCTCGACGATGGCCCGCACTTCCGAAGGCTGCGTGCCGCCATTGGTGTCGCATAGCACCACCCAGCGCGCCCCGGCATCATAGGCCGTCTTGGCGCAGGCCAGCGCGTAAGCCGGATTGGCCTTGAAGCCGTCGAAGAAATG
>NZ_RZSR01000023.1:0-15619 GCF_004023265.1 Mesorhizobium sp. M1A.F.Ca.IN.020.06.1.1 | reverse complement strand
GGCTTACGGCATGCTCGGTCTCGCCGCGCCGACGCCAGCCAAGGCCGAGGACGTGCAGGGCAAGAAGGGCGGCGTGCTGAAGGTCGCCATGTCGATCAAGGATCCCAAGGATCCACGCACCGCCGACTGGTCGGAAATTGCGAACGCCGAGCGCCAGGCGCTCGAGCCGCTGGTGAAGTACACGAAGGAGTACACCTTCGCGCCTTACCTGCTGGCAAGCTGGGATATCAACGACGACGCCACCGAATACACGCTGCATGTGCGGCCAGGCGTCGAATGGAATAACGGCGACAAGTTCACCGCCGACGACGTGATCTACAATTTCACCCGCTGGGCCGACAAGGCAGCGGAAGGCAACTCGATGCCTGGCCGCCTCGGCAGCCTGGTCGACGACGGCACCAAGAAGCTGCGCGAAGGCTCCGTGGTCAAGGTCGACGACATGACGGTCAAGCTCAAGCTGAGCAAGCCCGACATCGCCATCATCCCGAACATGTGCGATTATCCGGCACTGGTCGTGCATAAGACCTTCGATGAGAAGGGCGCCAACTTCAAGAATTGCCCGATCGGCACCGGCCCGTTCGAGCTTGTCTCCTACGATGTCGGCCAGAAGGTGGTCTACAAGCGCCGCGAGACCGGCAAGTGGTGGCAGGGCGAAGCTTTCCTCGATGGTGTCGAGTTCATCGATTACGGCACCGATCCGGCGGCGACGGTTTCGGCTTTCGAATCCGGCGAAGTCCAGACCAACCACGAAACGACCGCCGACTACATCAAGATCATCGCTGATGTCGGCGCGCCGGTTTCGGAGGTCGTCACGGCCGCCACCGTGGTGTCGCGCTTCAACATCACCCACAAGCCGTATGACAACCAGAAGGTTCGTCAGGCGATGTTGCTTGCGGTCGACAACGCCACGGTGCTGCAGCTCGGCTACGGCAATGCCGGCACCCCGGCTGAAAACCACCATGTCGCGCCGATCCATCCGGAATATGTCAAGCTGCCCGAGGTCAAGCGCGACATCGCCAAGGCCAAGCAGATGCTGACGGAAGCCGGCGTGATCGATTTCGAGCACGAACTGATCAGCAACGACGAAGACTATCACAAGAACACCACGGACGCGATCGCGGCCCAGCTGCGCGAAGCGGGCATCAAGGTGAAGCGCACCGTGCTGCCGAGCTCGACCTTCTGGAACGACTGGACGAAGTATCCGTTCTCGCAAACCAACTGGAACATGCGCCCGCTGGGCATCCAGGTCATCTCCATCGCCTATCGCTCCGGCGAAGCGTGGAACGAGACGGCCTACGCCAATCCCGACTTCGACAAGAAGGTCAACGAGGCGCTCGGCATCGCCGATGCGGAGAAGCGCAAGGTTGTGATGAAGGACATCGAGCAGACCCTGCAGGATTCCGGAATCATCATCCAGCCCTACTGGCGCAAGCTCTACATCAACATCAAGCCCGAGGTGAAGAACCACTCGATGCACCCGACCTATGAGCACGACTTCGGCAAGGTCTGGCTCGAACAGGCGTGATCCTTTTGCGATAAATATGAGGGGCGTCAGCCCCTCGTATTTGCAGCTTCGTCGCCGTTGCGTATTGTGCAACGGTGGCGGAGCCTCACAAGGTATCCGACACAGGGTTGAACCTATCTGACCCCAACCCGGCCGGCGGGGAGCGCGCATGTTCTCATTCATTGCCAGACGCATCGGCACAATTGTGCTCACGATGCTATGCCTGACGCTGGTCGTCTTCTTTCTCGTCAATCTCGAGCCCAACTTGAAGAAGCTGGCGATCAGCCAGACCGAGATGCACACGTCGGCCGAACAGCTCGAAAGCTGGCTGGTCAATCACGGCTACCGGCAGAACTTCTTTGCGCGCTACGGCCAATGGCTGGGCGTCCTGCCCAAGCAGCCGATCACCGATCCGGCCACCGGCAAGGTGACGCAGCGCTTCTCCTTCTGCAACGATCCGGTCGAGCCGAAATTCTCCGGCGTGCTGCAGGGCGATTTCGGCTGTTCGACCAAGTTCAAGACGACGGTCGCCGCCAAGCTGTTTCCGGCACTCGGCGCCACCGGCATATTGATGTTCTGGGTGCTTGCGGTGATGGTGCCGATCTCGCTGCTCATCGGCATCCTTGCCGGCATGCGCGAAGGCTCGCGAACGGACCGGACCCTGTCGGTGGCCTCCATCGCCTCGACGGCGACGCCCGAATATGTGTCGGGCGTCATCTTCACCGTCATCTTCGCCTCGTGGTTGGGCTGGCTGAACGGCTCGGCGGCATCCGCCAGCCAGGGCATCACCTTCTACAATTTCACCCTGCCGGTGATCACTCTGGCGATCTACGGCACCGGCTATATCGCGCGCATGACACGGGCCTCGATGGTCGAGGTGATGACGCAGCAGTATATCCGCACGGCCCGCCTCAAGGGCCTCTCCTTCGGCAGTGTGGTGATCAAGCACGCGCTACGCAACGCGCTGATCGCGCCTTTCACCGTCATCATGCTGCAGTTCCCGTGGCTGCTCACCGGCGTCGTCATCGTCGAGGTGATGTTCCGCTACCAGGGTTTCGGCTACACGCTGGTCGAGGCCGCCGGCAACAACGACATCGACCTTCTGCTCGGCTGCTCGCTGGTCTCGGTATTCATCGTGCTGATCACCCAACTCATCTCGGATGTCGGCTACGCGTTTCTCAATCCGCGCATCAGAGTTCAATAGGGGGCAGGGCGGATGCAGATCGAATATATCGGTGCCTTCGATGTCGTGCTCGGCGTGCTTTGGCGCTTCTGGCCGGTATGGGTCGCGCTTGTCCTGGTGATGGGCGTTAGCTTTACCTACAAGAAGAAGCTCGGGCTCTACGGCCAGCTCTTTGACAGCGGCGTCGGCATTGCCGGCGTCGGCATCTGCCTGTTCTGGCTGTTCACGGCGATCTTCGCCTCGACCATCTCGCCTTTCGATCCGCTGGCGCAGGTGTCGATCATGAAGGATACGCTGCCCGGCGCGATCGAGCCGACATCGAAGCTCGTCTACTATTTCGGCGGCGATAAGCTCGCCCGCGACGTGTTCTCGCGCATGGTCTATGGCAGCCAGATCGTGCTGATCATCGCGCCGGCGGCGACCGGTTTTGCGCTGATGGTCGGCATCACGCTCGGCCTGCCGGCCGGTTACTACGGCGGCAAGATCGACACGGTGCTGTCGTTCCTCGCCAATCTGGTGCTGGCCTTCCCGGTGATCCTTTTGTTCTACCTGCTGGTGACGCCAGGCATCATGGATACGCCTATCCCGTACGCCCTGGCGGGGCTGTTCTTCCTGTTCCCGATCATCTTCTTCTGCGTGCTGTTCTGGACCCGCTACAAGAACCGACCGGACCGGCTCTATATCCTGCTCGGCCTGACGCTCGTCATCGGGGGCTGGATCTATACGGGCCTCGTCTTCGACAAGGATCCGCTGAGGATCGTCCACATCGATCCCAACCAGCTCAACATTTTCGTGGCGGTGGTGTTCGCTTCCAGCCCCGGCGTGTTCCGCATCGTGCGCGGGCTGACCATGGATATCAAGACGCGCGACTACGTGGCGGCGGCGCAGACACGCGGTGAATCGCCCTGGTACATCATGCTGTGGGAAATCCTGCCCAATGCACGCGGACCGCTGATCGTCGATGCCTGCCTGCGCATCGGCTATACGACGATCCTGCTCGGCACGCTGGGTTATTTCGGCCTGGGGCTGGCGCCCGAGAGTCCCGACTGGGGCACCGCGATCAAGGATGCCAGCCGGCTCTTGCGCTCCTTCATCCACCCGGCGCTGCCGCCGACGATCGCGCTGATGTCGTTCGTGCTGGGCCTGAACCTTTTGGCGGATTCGCTGCGCGAACAGTCGATGAAGGATTGATGGCGGGGCTTCGGGCCCCATCTTCCAGGAAGCAAGGATTGGAGCGACCCATGAACGAGGCAGTTCGAGATCCAGCCAAGACGACCAATGGGCCGATCATCGAGATCGAGAACCTCTCGATCTCCTTCTTCACCCGCAAGGGCGAGATCCCGGCGGTGATGGACTGTTCCTGCACGGTCATGCCCGGCGAGGCGATGGGCATCGTCGGCGAATCCGGCTGCGGCAAGTCGACCGTGTCGCTCGGCATCATGCGCGACCTCTCAAACATCGGAAAGATCGTCGGCGGCCGCATCAAGTTCCAGGGCAGGGACATGGGCGAGATGTCCGACGAGGAGCTTCGGGCCATCCGTGGCAACAAGATCGCCATGATCTATCAGGAGCCGATGGCGAGCCTCAATCCGGCGATGAAGGTCGGCCAGCAATTGATGGAAGTGCCGCTGATCCACGACAAGGTCTCGAAGGAAGAGGCCCATAACCGTGCACTGGAGATGGTGCGCGCGGTCAAGCTGCCCGATCCGGAGCGCATGATGCGCTCCTATCCCCACCAGCTTTCGGGCGGCCAGCAGCAGCGCATCGTCATCGCCATGGCGCTGCTGTCGAAACCGGCGCTGCTGCTCCTCGACGAGCCGACGACGGCGCTCGACGTCACCGTCGAGGCCGGCATCGTCGAACTGGTCAAGGGACTGGGCCAGAAGTTCGGCACCTCGATGATCTTCGTGTCGCACAATCTCGGCCTCATTCTCGAGACCTGCGACAAGATCACGGTGATGTATTCCGGCGAGGCCGTCGAGACTGGCAAGATCGAGGACGTGTTCGACCGGATGCGCCACCCCTATACGCAAGGGCTGTTCCGCTCGATTCCGCTGCCCGGCGCCGACAAGAATTCGCGGCCGCTGATCTCCATTCCCGGCCAATTGCCGCTGCCGCATGAGCGGCCGAAGGGATGCAATTTCGGACCCCGCTGTCACCATTTCGTCGAGGGCGTCTGCAACGCCGCCGAAATTCCGATGGTTGCCGTCGAGGGGCATGAGGGCCATTTCTCGCGCTGCGTGCGTTTCAACGAGATCGACTGGGAAGCGCTGCCGCCCGGCGCCAAGAAGGTCAACGAAAAGGTCGAGCCCGGCGCGCCGGTGCTCAAGATCGACAATCTCAAGAAGTACTACAAGGTCGGCGGCAGCGAGGTGTTCGGCTCGAGCGAAGGCCGCGTCGTCAAGGCCAACGAGACGATTTCGTTCACCGCGCGCGAGTCCGAAACGGTCGCGATCGTCGGCGAGTCCGGCTGCGGGAAATCGACGCTCGCCAAGGTGCTTCTGGGGCTTGAGACCGCAAGCTCGGGCACCGTGACGCTGGGCAACAAGGAGATCCAGTCGACCGGCATCGAGAGCCGCAATGTCGAAACGGTGTCGTCGATCCAGATGGTTTTCCAGAACCCGTTCGACACGCTGAACCCCAGCCATACGGTCGGCTCGCAGATCATCCGCACGCTGGAGAAGTTCAATGTCGGCAAGACCGTCGCCGAGCGGCGCAAGCGCATGCTGGAGCTGCTCGACCTGGTGAAGCTGCCGCGGGCCTTCGAGACCCGCAAGCCGCGCCAGCTCTCAGGCGGCCAGAAGCAGCGCATCGGCGTGGCCCGCGCCTTCGCTGGCGACGCCAAGGTGGTGGTGGCCGACGAGCCGGTCTCGGCGCTCGACGTCTCGGTGCAGGCGGCGGTGACCGAGCTCTTGATGGACATCCAGCGCAAGAACAAGACGACGATGCTGTTCATCAGCCACGACCTGTCCGTGGTGCGCTACATCGCCGACCGTGTCGTCGTCATGTATCTCGGCTATATCGTCGAGCAGGGCACGACGGACCAGATATTCTCGCCGCCCTACCATCCCTACACCGAGGCGCTGCTCTCGGCGATCCCGATCGCCGACACCAGCGTGGTCAAGAAGCACATCGTGCTCGAAGGCGATATCCCATCGGCGATGAATCCGCCGACCGGCTGCCCCTTCCAGACGCGCTGCGGCTATAAGAAGCTGGTGCCGGACAATCTGTGCGAGACGACGGTGCCGCCGGTGAAGAATCTCGGCAACGGCCATATGAGCCTGTGCTGGCTGTCGGACGATGTCTTGGCGAAGATGGAGCCGGTCATCAAGTTCGACAAGGAGCATGCGGCACATGAAGGCGTGCCGGACGACGCGCCGCGCGGCACTGGGCCGGGCTTTGCCGGCACCCCGCCCAAGCGCCCGAGGGGCAAGAGGCCGAAGCCGAACTAAAACTTCGCCGGGTCCCGGCCTCAGTTCCCACATTGCCGCAACTGGGCGGCGTAGTCGCGGGCCATTTGGTCCGTGGCGCGCGCGTAGTTCTGCACGCCGGCATCGCCGCGATTGCCGCGTCCGTAGGCCGACCAGCCGAGATAGTAGGCGAGATAGAGACTGTAGGTGTCGTTGCGGGCGACGCCGAAAGTGTCGACGGTCTTGGAATGATACCAGCCGACGAAGTCGATGGCGTCGGCGAAACGGCTGCGGCGCGCCGCCCAGTTGCCGGTCTCCATCTGATATTGCGACCAGGTGCCGTCCAGCGCCTGCGAATAGCCCGCGGCGGTGGAGACATGTTTCCAGGGAATGAAGCCGAGCAGCTTGGTGCGCGGCGGCCGGGCGTTGCTCTTGAAGCCGGATTCCTTGCGCACCGTCGCCATCAGCACCGGAACGGGAATGCCGTATTTTTGTTCGGTGCGCTCGGCGGCGGACTGCCAGTTGTCGAACCAACCGTCATTCTGGTCGAAGACGGCGCAGACATTGTTGATGTGGCTGGGCGCCGTCGCGCAGGCCGAAAGCGCCAGCAGCACAGAGACAACGACAATTTTACTAAAACTCGAGCTAGGCATCGGAAGACGAATAGGGCGAAATCATAAAAGGAATCTTTCGAGCTTCCTTAACGCCGACCGAGGCTCCTCGATCTGGGCTCTATCGATATTTCGACGTCACTCGTCGCATTTGTCTTCATCAGAACGAAAAAATGCCGCCTTGGCTAAAATCACGCCGGCAAATGGCGAATTCCTGACAGCTCGCGCCTGACGTCGGCGCTCTGATAGACGCATGACCGAACCAAGACGAAAACGCGGCGCCGAACGGACCAGCAACCGCGGGCCCGCCCCCATTCCGCAGCTGCCGCCACGGCGCGTGGTCAACCCTTACCCGCCGATGGCGGTGCTTTCGGCCGACCAGATCGAGTCCATTCACCAGGCCTCGATGCATATTCTCGAAAGTTTCGGCATCGAGGTGATGAGCCCGCGAGCGCTCGCGCTGTTCGAACGCGCCGGCGCCAAGGTCGATCACAGCTCGATGAATGTGCGCCTCGATCGGGGCATGGTCGACGAAGCGCTGAAGACGACACAGGCCAGCTACACACTTACGCCACGCAACCCGGCTCACGCCGTTTATCTCGGCGGCAACACGATCAACTTCACGCTGGTGGCCGGGCCGCCCAATGTGCACGACATGGAGCGCGGCCGCCGCGCCGGCAATCTCGCCGACTATTGCGATCTCGTCCGGCTGGCGCAGCATTTCAACTGCATCCACATGCTGGGGAACCAGGTCTGCGCGCCGATCGAGCTGCCGGCGAATTCGCGGCACCTCGACACCTACTTCGCCAATCTGACGCTGACCGACAAATGCTTCCATGTCTCGGCGATCGGCCGGGGCAGGGCCCTGGACGGCATCGAGATGATGGCGATCGCGCGTGGCTTGACTCTAGACCAGGTCGGCCAGGACCCCGGCGTCACCACCATCATTTCCGTCAACTCGCCGCGCCGCTTCGACGAGATGATGGCCGAAGGGCTGATGACCATGGCCGAGTTCGGCCAGTCGGTGGCGGTGACGCCGTTCACGCTGATGGGCGCGATGAGCCCGGTGACGCTTGCCGGCGCGCTGGCGCAGCAAAATGCCGAGGCACTGTTCGGCATCGTGCTGACCCAGTTGGTGCGGCCCGGCGCGCCGGTGATGTATGGCGCCTTCACTTCCAATGTCGACATGAAGTCCGGCGCGCCGGCCTTCGGCACGCCGGAGAACACCAAGGCCAACATCGCCTCCGGGCAATTGGCGCGGCGCTACAATCTGCCGTACCGCACGACGCCGGGCTCGGCGTCCAATGCCGCCGATGCGCAAGGCGCCTACGAGACGCTGATGGCGCTGTGGGGCGCCGTGCTTGGCCACGGCAACCTCGTCTATCATGCCGCCGGCTGGCAGGAGGGCGGACTGACGGCCTCATTCGAAAAACTCATCATCGATGTCGAGATGATGCAGCACATGATGGAATTCCTGCGGCCGATCGTGGTCGACGAAGGCGAATTGGCGGTCGACGCATTGGGCGCCGTGCCCACCGGCGGCCACTTCTTCGGCGAGCCGCATACGCTTGAACGCTATGCCACCGCCTTCTATCAGCCGATGCTCTCCAACTGGCAGAACTACGAGGCCTGGCAGGAGGCCGGCGCGCTCGATGCCACGGCGCGCGCGACCCGGCTCTGGAAGAAGGCGCTGGAAGAGTACGTTCAGCCGACAATGGACCCAGCCGTGCGCGAGGCGCTTGAAGCCTATATGGCGCGCCGCAAGGAAGCGATCGGGCAGGGCGAGCCGTGACGGTTTTGGAACGCTGGCGCCGCCCCTCATCCGCCTTCCGGCACCTTCTCCCCGTGAAGGACGGGGAGAAGGGAAGCGCTACAGCGCTGGCCCTCTCCCCGTTTTTCACGGGGAGAGGTTAAGGGTGAGGGACAGCGCCGACGTTTGAGGAGAGACATGCCTCTCATCCTGAATCCACTCAATCATCCAATTCCCCGAAGTAACGAGAAGAACCCATGAAGTCGCATGCAAAGGTCGTGGTCATCGGCGGAGGTGTCGTAGGATGTTCCGTGCTGTTCCATCTTGCCCGCCACGGCTGGACGGACGTGGTGCTTCTGGAGCGCGACGAGCTGACCTCGGGCTCGACCTGGCATGCGGCCGGCGGCATGCACACCATCAACGGCGATCCCAACGTCGCCAAGCTGCAGAAATACACGATCTCCCTCTACAAGGAGATCGAGGAGCTTTCCGGCCAGGCGACGGGGGTGCATCTGACCGGCGGCGTGCTCTTGGCAGCAACCGAGGCGCGGCTCGACTGGCTGCGCGGCGTCGTCTCCAAGGGCCGCTATCTCGGCATCGACCTCGAGGTGATCTCGGCGAAGGAAGCGGCCGAGTTGATGCCGCTCATCGATCCGAAGCAATTCGTCGGCGCCGTGCGCAACAAGGAGGACGGCCATCTCGATCCCTCCGGCGTCACCCACGCTTACGCCAAGGCGGCGCGGAAGCTGGGCGCGGAAGTGGAGCGCTTCACCAAGGTCGAGGACATCGTGCGCCGGCCCGACGGGCTGTGGCGCGTCATCACCAACAGGGGCGATGTGATCACCGAGCAGGTCGTCAACGCCGGCGGGCTTTGGGCGCGCGAGGTCGGCCGCATGGTCGGGCTCGAACTGCCGGTGCTCGCCATGGAGCACATGTATCTGATCACCGAGGACATGCCGGAGGTCGCCGACTGGAACAAGAAGACCGGCACGGAAATCATCCATGCGGTCGACTTCGACGGCGAGATCTATCTGCGCCAGGAGCGCGGCGGCATGCTGATGGGCACCTACGAGAAAGCCAACAAGGTCTGGTCCGAATTCTCCACACCCTGGAATTTCGGCCACGAGCTGTTGGAGCCGGATATCGACCGTATCGCGCCCTCGCTCGAAGTCGGCTTCCGTCACTTCCCGGCCTTTCAGAAAACCGGGATCAAGCAGATCATCAATGGCCCCTTCACCTTTGCGCCGGATGGCAATCCGCTGGTCGGTCCGGTGCGCGGCCTGCCGGGCTTCTGGGTCGCCTGCGGCGTCATGGCGGGTTTTTCTCAAGGCGGCGGTGTTGGCCTGGCGCTCTCAAACTGGATGATCGAGGGTGATCCCGGCGCCGATATCTGGGCGATGGACGTGGCGCGCTACGGCGACTGGGCGACGATGACCTACACCAACGCCAAGGTGCGCGAGAATTACTCGCGCCGCTTCTCGATCCGCTTCCCGAACGAGGAACTGCCGGCCGGACGGCCGCTGAAGACAACGCCCCTTTACGACACATTGTCGGCCAAAGGCGCGCAATGGGGCGTCGCCTTTGGGCTGGAAGTGCCGCTCTGGTATACGCCCGAAGGCGTCAAGGACGAGTTCTCGTGGCGGAGGTCGACCGATTTCGACCATGTCGGCAGCGAAGTGGCCGCCGTCCGCAACGGCGTCGGCCTCTCGGAGATCTCGAGCTTCGCCAAGTACAAGGTGACGGGCGAGGGGGCGGCAGCCTGGCTCGACCGTCTGCTTGCCTGCAGGCTGCCCAAGCCCGGCCGCATGACGCTGGCGCCGATGCTGAAGGAAGACGGCAAGCTGATCGGCGATTTCACGCTCGCCAACATCGACGACAGCGACTGGTTCATCGCCGGCTCCGGCGTCGCCGAGCAGTACCATATGCGCTGGTTCGAAGCGCATCTTCCGAAGGACGGCTCGGTGGAGATAAAATTGCTGGGGCAGAAGCTCACCGGCCTTGCCATCGCCGGGCCGAAGGCGAGGGCGGTGCTGGCCAAGGTCACCCGCGCCGACGTCTCCAGCGCGGCGTTCCCATTCATGGCCGTCGCCAGGATGGATATCGGCATGGCGCCGTGTCTTGTCGGCCGCGTCAGCTACACCGGCGATCTCGGCTATGAGATCTGGGTGGCGCCGGAATATCAGCGCGCCGCCTACCAGGCGCTGGTCAAAGCGGGCGAGGAATTCGGCATCGGCCTGTTCGGCTCACGCGCGCTCAATGCGCTCAGGCTCGAAAAGAATTACGGCTCATGGGCGCGCGAATACCGGCCGATCTACGGACCGGTCGAGGCCGGGCTCGACCGTTTCGTCGCCTATGGCAAGGAGGCCGACTTCATCGGCAAGGAAGCAGCACTTGCCGAGCGCAAGCAGGGCGGCAAGCTCCGGCTGCGCGCCTTCATCGTCGAGACCACTGATGCCGATGTCATCGGTGACGAGGCGATCTGGCATGACGGCGTCGTGCGCGGCTGGGTCACGTCCGGCGGCTATGCGCACAATTCGAAGACGTCGGTCGCCATGGGCTATGTGCCGAAGGAGATCGCCGACAGGCCGGACGGCTTCGAGATCGAGATCCTCGGCAAGCGGCATGCGGCACGCATTCAGTCCGCGCCGCTGTTCGATGCCAATTTCGAGCGGATGCGCGCCTGAAAAACAGGCGCGCGTCCGCACAGGGCATCAGGCGCCGCGGCGGTTGTCGAGCGCGAAAGCGCCGGGACCGGCAAAGACCAGATAGAGGAAAATGAAACAGAACGAGATCGCCGCGTCGCCGCCATTGTTGACGGGGAAGAAGTCGCGCGGGAAATGCGCCATGAAATAGGCGATGGCCATCTCGCCGCAGAGCAGAAAGGCCACGGGGCGGGTCAACAGCCCCAGCGCCAGCAGGGCGCCGCCGGCGAATTCGAGGATTGCCGAGGTCAGCGCGAGCCCCGTCAGCGCCCCGGCATGGGCGCCGGCGGGGAAATTGAACAGCTTCTGGGTGCCGTGCTCGGTGAACTGCAAGGCGGTCATGATGCGAAGCACGCCCAGCGCCTGCGGCTGATAGCGGGAGAGACCTTCAAAAAGCTTCATCTAAACTCCATCTTGCCCTTCCGGAGCGCCATAAATTATTGCCCGGAAATGGACTATTCACTTCCCGTGGCCTGCCATCAAAAATCGGTGAGTGGGCATGGTTTCATCTCTTCTGGCCCATTCTCGCCATGGTTGCAATCATCTCTTATAAGTTGTATTGATGCCGGATACACCAACTGTCCGGGGAATCCATTCGCCATGAAAAAATTCGCCATCAGCTTCTTCGCACTCCTTGCAGGCACCAGCTTCGCCATAGCTGCCGATGCCGGTTGTGATGCCTTCAAATGGCCGGTGACACGCGAGCAGGCCCTGTTTCCGTCAGCGTCCGCGGCCCAGTCCGGCGCGGCCCTGACAGTCGGGCAAGCGTCGGATTTCGCGCTTGCAGCGGTCGACACGATCGGCTTTGAAGTTCCGCCGGGACGTGCACCGGCAGCCGGCACGTTCGGCGCGATGGCAAGCGTGACCGTACCGGCTGAAGGTGAGCTCCAGTTCAGCCTGTCCGATGAGGTCTGGATCGATGTCGTCCAAGACGGCCGCGCCGTGAAGTCGGCGGGCTTCAGCCGCGCGAAGACCTGCCCAGGCATTCGCAAGAGCGTGCGCTTCAAGCTGTCGGCCGGTCCGGCCACCGTGCAGCTCAGCGGCGCCAAGAAGGCCGATCTCAAAGTGGCGGTGCTGACGCCGGAGTGACGCCCAAGAGGGCGACGCCGGCGCCGGGCCAGCGCTCCCCTCTGCCCGGCCCGACCTCCGCAGCAGCTGCGCCGCGGCTGCGGAGGATGGACCGGATATCTGCCCCACAAGGGGGCGGCAGTTTCTACCGCCCAGGCGCCAGCAGCGCGAAATGCGCGCCCTGCGGGTCCTGGCATTGGATGATCCACTGCGCGCTCGGCACCTCCATCGGCCCCATCAATACCTTGCCGCCATTGTCGGTGACACGCTTGGCGGCGGCGTCGATCGCGTCGACGTTGAAATAGAACTGCCAGACCGGGACCGGGATCTGCGGCGGCTTGTTCATCATGCCGCCGCCGGATTCGGGGCCGGCGCCGAAGGTCTGGTAGATGCCCATCTCGCCCATGTCGAACTGACCGGCGCTCTCCCAGCCGAACTGGCTGGAATAGAAGTCGAAAGCGGCTTTCCAGTCCGAGGTGTAGAGCTCGTGCCAGCCGACATGGCCGGGCGTGGTAGCGGGTACCGGCGGCTGCTCGGGCTGGTTGGGCTGCAGGAACATGAAGGTCGCGCCCTGCGGGTCGGCGACGACGGCGAAGCGACCGACGCCGGGAATATCATCCGGCGCGCGATGAACGGCACCGCCGGCCTCCTTGAGCGCCTTCGTCGAGGCATCGATGTCCTTGGTGTAGATGTAACCAAGCCAGGCCGGCGGCATGCCCATCATGGCGGCATCCTTTGGCATCGTCATCAAACCGCCGACGCCGCGCAGGCTGGAATTCATCACGATATAGCGCGGCATGCCCGGCGCCTTGTCGAAGGGCTCGGCCCGCCAGCCGACGACAGCAGTATAAAAAGCCTCGGCGGCGTCGAGGTCGGTGGTCATCAGTTCGTACCAGAAGAAGGGTTTTGCGGCATTCGGCATGGTCGGTCTCCTCACCGGTTCAGGCAGCGATCGCGGTTCCGATCCATCGTAGGACGATCTCGGCGACAGAAATCCGACATCTGGACCAGAAATCGAGAACGGCAAGGCGCTCATGCATGTCACTCAAAAATGCGCAGCGGTTTTGGGCGGCCGACACGCATCAAAATCGGAGCTTGAAGCGCGTCGGCCTATCCGTTCTGCGCGAAGCGCCTAGGAACCGTGATCTTGCATGGCCCGGGGTTTTAGCCTTTGCTGCGGGCAACGAGGGGCTGTCTTCCATGCGTGAATGTCGCTTACGCCCGAGAGTGGCTTTGTGCCATCGCGAGGAGCTCGACCCTGGTCCGAGCGGGGACTGGACCCAGCTTAACGACGACGATTTCCGCGCGCTCGCCTCGCGCCTGTCAGACGAGGCCGACGAGGGGCCGCTCTGGGTGTTCGCTTATGGCTCGCTGATCTGGAAGCCGGCGTTGGAATCCATCGAGCAACGCCGCGCCTCCGCCTATGGCTGGCATCGCTCCTTCTGCCTCGACATGGTGCGCTGGCGAGGCAGCGCCGCGCAGCCGGGGTTGATGATGCTCGAGCGCGGCGGCCGTTGTGACGGCGTCATCTATCGTCTGCCGGACGGCGAGAAGCCCGCCCAGATCGAGAGATTGCTGCGGCGAGAAATCGACGATCATGAAAGCGTCAGCTCGGTCCGGTGGGTTCCGGTACGCACGGCGCAAGGATCGCTGCGAAGCGCTGGGCTTCTGGATCGGGGTGACGGGTAGGGGCACGTCGCTCAGGCAGCCGCTCGAAAGGGTGGCGAAGACACTGGCACACGCATGCGGCCATGTAGGTTCCGGCGCCGAATATCTTTACTACACCGTCAGCCACCTCGAAACATTCGGCATCCATGACCGCAATCTGTTGCGCCTGCAGGAACTCGTGGCAGACGAGATCAGGTCGATCCATCCCTCCAGGATTGAAAGCGCTGAACCGACAGACATCGGCGTGGCGATAATATGAGTACGACTATCATGTTTGTCCAAGCAATACAGCAGCTTGGCCGAAAATTGACCAATTGATAAAAAAATAAAACGTGCTAGCCTTCCTCAAAACAAACAAGGGGAACTGGAATGGCGACTGGTCATTTCATCGAAGGCATAGCCGGCGGCCGGCTGTCTGCGGAGCAATACGCCGATAATTTTTCCGACCTGCACCCGCCGCTCGATCACCACGAGGCGCTGGTTGAGGCCGATCGCTGCTATTTCTGCTACGATGCGCCGTGCATGAATGCATGCCCGACCTCGATCGATATCCCGATGTTCATCCGGCAGATCGCGACCGGCAATCCGCTGGGCTCGGCCAAGACCATCTTCGACCAGAACATTCTTGGCGGCATGTGCGCCCGCGTCTGCCCAACGGAGACGCTGTGCGAAGAGGTCTGCGTGCGTGAGGTGGCGGAGGGCAAGCCGGTGCAGATCGGCCGCCTGCAGCGCTATGCGACCGACGTCGCGATGGATGAGGGCAAGCAGTTCTACAAGCGCGCCGAACCGACCGGAAAAACGGTCGCCGTGGTCGGCGCCGGGCCAGCGGGCTTGGCGGCGGCCCATCGCTTGGCCCGCCACGGCCACGATGTGACGATCCTCGAAGCGCGGCCGAAGGCTGGCGGCCTCAATGAATACGGCATCGCGGCTTACAAGAGCGTCGACGATTTCGCTCAGGCCGAGGTCGACTACGTCACCGCGATCGGCGGCATCGACATCCAGAACGGCAAAGCGCTCGGACGGGACTTCCAGCTTTCCGACCTGATCCGCAACTACGATGCGGTGTTCCTTGGCCTCGGGCTCGGCGGCGTCAATGCGCTGCGCGCCGCAGGCGAGGATACGGATGGCGTCGCCAACGCGGTCGAGTTCATCGCCGAACTCAGGCAGGCAAGCGACCTTTCCAGCCTGCCGGTCGGCCGCCGCGTCGTCGTCATCGGCGGCGGCATGACGGCGATCGACGCCGCGGTGCAGTCGAAGCTGCTCGGCGCCGAGGAGGTGACGATCTGCTACCGGCGCGGCCAGGAGCATATGAATGCCTCCGGCTTCGAGCAGGATCTGGCCGCCGCGAACGGCGTCACGATCCGCCACTGGCTGCAGCCGAAGCGCGTCATCGCCGAGAACGGCAAAGTGTCGGCGATCGAGCTCGAATACACAGCCATGAATGGCGACAAGCTCGCCGGTACCGGCGAAATGCTGAGGCTCAACGCCGACCAGGTGTTCAAGGCGATTGGCCAGAGCTTTGTGCCGGCTCATCTCAACGGCAGCGTTGCCTCCATCGAGCTCGATGGCGGCCGCATCAGGGTCGATGCCGAGGGCCGCACCTCGCTGGCGAAAGTCTGGGCGGGCGGCGACTGCATCTTCGGCGGCGACGACCTGACGGTCTCGGCCGTGGCGCAAGGCCGCGACGCCGCCGAATCCATCCACCGGGCACTGACCTCTAACG
>NZ_RZSR01000240.1:0-7007 GCF_004023265.1 Mesorhizobium sp. M1A.F.Ca.IN.020.06.1.1 | reverse complement strand
GATCGCCCCCGATCGGGCTGCGCAATCCGGACCAGCTGACGCCCGATCGGGCGCTCTCGTCGGCGCCAAGAAGGCGCGGCTTCACCGTCGATGCGACATTTCTACTTTGCTAGAAACCGAACGCCCCCCGCCTTATGAGTGTCGCATTTCTAACTTGCCAGCGATGTCTCATTCCTAACTTGCTTTAACATAGATTGTAGGAGCTATATAGAGCCTGGGGCAAGCCGTTGGCCTTCTACAGCGACAAGCATGGCATTTTCCGTCGAGCGGGCCAACCAGACCTTACAGGACCGACTTGTGAAGGAACTGCGCCTTCGTGGCATCGGCTTGCCCTACAGAATGTTCGACAAACTTCGCTCAGTGCAGGTCATGAGTAGGCTTGGCGCGCGGTCCCCCTGAGTTCATCGGCCTCCAAAGACGCCGGCGACGACGGCAGCTCCCTGGGTTTCGGTCGCGATGCTTCCTCAGGAGGTTCGACGCGATGTGGAGGCTAAGCTCGATCCCGAACCGCGCCTGCGCCTGAGCAACGATGCGTGGCGATTCTGGTTGGCGCGGGCGGCACGGATCCATTGTGCAAGCGCCTCCGATTGAGCCGATGTCAGGACTGGCTTTCCGGTTGGACGCTCGAGGGTCGCTTCGAGCCCATGTTCGATCCCACGGTCGAGCCAGCGATAAACGCTCGTCGGCTGGACACGGGCTATTGCTGCCGCCTCCCCGACGGTCGCGCCCGCCCTGAGTGCGGCAAAGGCCGTCAGCCCGCTTCTGGCAAGCTTTCGCCGGTGCGGACGATCATGGCGGCGGCAATAGCGCCTCCGAACTGCGGGAGCGAGCCGCCGCCGGCTGTCGGACGAGTGGTGTCGAGCCTACGCCTATCTTCGTGACGTGATCTCGCGCAGGGTTGACGCACTCGTCAACTTATCTGTGGTAGTTCCCGAGGCGCGCGGGGCGTTAGCAAACGGCAACCGTCTTCCGTTACGACAACCGTCTCCTCGTGCAGGACGATCTTTCCGGGTTGATATTCCAAAGCGGGTTCGACGCAGAGCACCATTCCTGGGACCAGAACCGTTACATCTTCCAAACGCACTGACGGCGGTTCTGTGAGCCGCAATCCTAGCCCATGGCCCATACGTCCATTGTTGTTCAGATCTTGTCCGCCGGAAGAGAGCGAATTTGCCATCTGCTGGAAAATGTAACCGGCGGTCACGCCGGGACGGACTGAATTCAATCCCACTTCATTTGCGTCCCACACCTTTTCTTGTGCGAAGCGCAGTTCATCCGTGATGCTGCCAACTCGGAAATTCCGGTCGTAGTCACAGAAGTAACCATCGAATGTTGTGCCGGTGTCGATAAACAACATATCGCCGTCAGCAATTGGCCTCTCGCGCGGTCCGCCTGTGATTTCAAAAGGCCCGCCGACATCCGCGCGGCAGATCAGCGTTGGGATCGTGGCCGCGCCACCCTCGTTCAACCTGCTTCTGAAATTGCGCAGAATTTTGCGCTCACTATCACCAATACGCACGAAGTCGGGCACCGCCGCATAAACTTCGCCTGCTATGTCGATTGAATGCTGGATCTTCCTCACCTCAGCCGCACTCTTGACCATACGGAGCTGCCAGATCAGGTCGGCGCCGTCGGCTATTTCGACCCCCCGTAGTTGCCCAATCAGGGAATTCAGCTGAGCAACTGGCATGCCGATCCGCAGTTCCCGACCAAGTTCAGCGCCAACCCGTCCGAAACGGCGCGGGAGTTCTGAGATAGCTTGGACCAGAAGAGAGGTGCCCTCGTCTTCAGGTCGCGGCGACGGCCAGGATATGATCTTCGTGATCCATGTGGACTCGACGATCGCGCGGCCGATTTCAGGAATAATCGCGGTGGGAATGCCGTCGGCCGGAACCAAAACGAACCAAGGCCTCGTATAGCTCTCCCAAAAAGATGAATCCAGGCCGGTGAAATAGCGAACGTTGTCCATTCCCGATAACAGAAGTCCATCGAACCTGTGCTCTCGCATATACTTTTGAGCCCGCGCAACGCGCGCTTCGAATTCTTCTGGAGGAAATCCGTAGTCGCTCTCTCGGCTCATGTTCAAATCCCTCTACATCCTACGGCCACACGGCCAATCGTATCAGCGACTAGTGACAGGCGGGTCCAGCCGCATCGACGCATCCGTCATTCTTTAAGTACCGTCTCAGTCCACTTGCGCTTGAAAGCCTGCCTCTTCGATTGCAAAGACCGCGGCCGCCTCGTCATTGTCGGAACTGTCGCCTGTGATACCCACAGCCCCCAAGAGCTCTCCCGAAGCGGATTTGATCAAAACGCCTCCGGGAACGGGAACAATCTTGCCACTGGAGATCCCGCTGAGGCCCTCGATGAAGTGGGGACGTCCCGTGGCTGTCTTGTCGAGCCATCGCGAACCGGCGCCGACTGCAAGTGCCCCGAACGCCTTCCCGAATGCGATTTCGAAGCGCAGAAGTGATGCCCCATCCTGCTTCTGAAATGCCTTTAAGTGACCGCCCGAGTCAAGAACTGCAACGCTCAGTGGTTTGAGTTCGAGATCGACTGCAAAGCGCAGCGATGCCTCAATGATTTTGTTGGCGCTGACGAGCGTGAGGGTGGTCATGCTATAACGTGTTCCTTGTCGGTCTGTTTCTTCTGCAATCTGTTCGCGTGCAGTAAGGGCTCGGTGTAGCCGCTCGGCTGATTCCTGCCATTGAAGATGAGGTCACAGGCGGCTTTGAATGCGAAACCGTCGAATCTGGGTGACATAGGCCGGTAGAACTTGTCGTCGGCATTCTGTTGGTCGACGACCGCAGCCATGCGCTTGAGAGCTTCCATCACCTGCCCGCCGCTGCAGACATCATGGTGCAGCCAGTTCGCAACGTGTTGCGAGGAGATGCGGCAGGTGGCGCGGTCTTCCATCAAACCGACATCGTTGATGTCTGGCACTTTCGAGCAACCGACACCATGGTCGACCCAGCGCACGACATAGCCGAGGATGCCTTGGCAGTTGTTGTCGAGTTCCTTCTGGATCTCTTCCGGCGTCCAGTTCGGACGCGGCGCGATCGGGATAGAAAGAATGTCGTCGAGCTTCGCGCGCTCACGGGTTTTCAGCATCTCCTGAACAGCGTGAACGTCGACTTTGTGGTAGTGCGTGGCGTGCAGAGTGGCGGCCGCCGGCGACGGCACCCAAGCGGTGTTCGCGCCGGCATTGAGATGCCCGATCTTTTGTTCGAGCATGGCTGCCATTAGGTCCGGCATGGCCCACATGCCCTTGCCGATCTGCGCGCGGTCTTCGAGCCCGCAGGCCAGGCCGATATCGACGTTCCAATTCTCGTAGGCGGAAATCCACGGAGACTGCTTCATGTCCGCCTTGCGGATCATCGGACCAGCCTCCATCGAGGTGTGGATCTCGTCGCCGGTGCGGTCGAGGAAGCCGGTGTTGATGAACACAACGCGCTCCTCCGCCGCGCGGATGCATTCCTTGAGGTTGACAGTGGTGCGGCGCTCCTCATCCATGATGCCCATCTTCATCGTGTTCGGCATCATGCCCAATGCCTGCTCGACGCGAGAGAAAAGCTCCACCGCGAAGGCCACCTCGGCCGGCCCATGCATCTTGGGCTTCACTACATACATGGAGCCTGCCGCCGAGTTGGCGCGGCGGCCCTTCTCGCCAATATCATGCAGCGCGATCGCAGCCGTCATCATGGCATCCATGACGCCTTCCGGAACCTCGTTGCCGTCACGGTCCAGCACGGCCGGGTTGGTCATCAGGTGCCCGACATTGCGGACGAGCATCAGCGAGCGAGCGCGCAGGGCAAACGGCGTACCGTCAGGGCCGGCATAATCGATGTCGGCTTCCAGTCTGCGGGTGAACGTCTTACCGCCTTTGGTGATCTCTTCGGTCAGATCGCCTTTCATCAGACCGAGCCAGTTGCGATAGACCGTGACCTTGTCTTCGCCATCGACCGCCGCGACTGAATCCTCGCAATCCATGATCGCGGTGATAGCCGATTCGAGCCTAATGTCCGAAATATCCGCAACGTCCGCTTTGCCTATCACCGAATTGGAATCAATCACGATCTCGATGTGGATGCCGTTGTTCTTCAAGAGGAAATGCGTCGGCTTCTCGATCTCGCCGCGATAGCCGGCGAACTGATCCGGCGCCTTCAACTCCACGGACTTGCCGTCGACTGTGGTGATAGCAAGCGCAGCACCGGCCACGGCGAATGCCTTCACATCACTCCAGCTTGCACTCACTAGCGGCACGCTCTCGTCGAGGAACTTACGCGCCCAACCGATCACCTTGTCGCCGCGCACCGGATTGTAGCCGCTGCCCTTCTCTGCTCCGCCTGCCTCCGGAATGGCGTCGGTGCCATAAAGGGCATCATATAGCGAGCCCCAGCGTGCATTGGCTGCATTGAGCGCATACCGTGCATTCATCACCGGTACGACGAGTTGGGGCCCGGCTATTGTCGCGATCTCTGGATCCACGTTACTGGTCGAGACGCTGAAATCCGGGCCTTCCGGTACGATGTAGTCGATCTCGCGTAGGAAAGTCTTGTAGGCGTCGAGGTCCTTAGGCGAACTATTGCCGCGATGCCAATGATCGATCTTCTTCTGCATCATTTCGCGGATTTGAAGAAGCTCGCCATTGCGCGGGGCGAGGTCATGGACGATCGACGAGAACGATGCCCAGAATGCAGAGCTGTCGACCCCAGTGCCTGGCAAGGCCTCGTGATTCATGAACTCGAATAGTTCATCCGCCACGCGGAGCCAATGGACCTCATGGTGTGCGGGCACACCATAAGGATGTTTTCCAGCAGTAGGCATTCAGGCCGCCGCACGCGAATTGAGTGGCAACTTTTCGACCACGCTTTGAGCGAGCATCGATGATGTTGCAGACGACAAAGTCCATCCAAGATGCCCATGGCCCGTGTTGTAGAAGACGCCAGGTAGACGTCCGCGTCCAACTTTGGGGAGCATGTTGGGCATCATCGGGCGGAGGCCGGTCCACGGGATTACGCTGTTGGTTGTCACGTCCGGGAAAACGCCACGCGTCCAATCCACCAGTGGCCGTATTCTGTCGTCCCGAATATCCTTGTTGAAGCCGTTGAACTCGGCGGTCCCCGCCACACGCAACCTATTTGCGCCGAGACGGCTGGTAACAATTTTCGCGTTGTCATCCAGAATGCTCACCCAGGGAGCTGACTGCTGTGCCAATTCGTTATCAAGCCCGACAGTGATCGAATATCCTTTGACCGGATAGATGTTGACGCGATCGCCGAGCATGGCCGCGAATTCCCGGCTCTGCGACCCAGCACAAATGACCACCGCATCGGCTTCTATCGCAGTTTTCCGCGAGGCTCCGCCTGCCTCAGCATGCGAATAGAACAGGTGAAATTTGTCACGTCTGTCGATCCGTTGAACTGCAGCGTCGTAAACGAACTCGACACCCATCCGCTCGCAAGCGCGTGCCAGACCGGTTGTGTATTTGTGGATATCTCCTGTGGAATCGGAGGGTGTGTAGAACCCACCGTAAAAGTCGCCGCGTAGCGTCGGTTCGATCGAATTGATCTCTTCTGCCGTTACAGACTGTCGATGCAGCCCTCCCTCGGACAGCAGCTTGTTGACGCGCGTCGCATGGTCAAACCCGGCCTTATCCCAATAGATGTGGAGAATACCGCGCGTCACGTGATCGAAATCGATACCCTCCTCCTTGGCAATAGCGAACATGTGCTTGCGCGCGGCGATCGCCAGCCTGGTCGTCTCGATCGTGTTGGCCCGGTACTTGCCGATGTGGGCGACGAATTCCGCCATCCAGCTATACTTGTGCCAGGATGGCGACGGGTTCATCAAAAGCGGGGCGTCTTTCCGCAGCATCCACTTGACGCCTTTAAGTACGGTCGACCAATGATTCCAAACCTCAGCATTGCTGGCTGACAATTGGCCACCATTGGCGAAAGACGTTTCCATAGCCGCGTATCTGCGGCGTTCCAAGACCGTGATCTTGTAGCCCTGCTTGGCAAGGGCATACGCGGTGGAGACTCCCGCGATGCCTGCTCCGATGACAACAATTTTCGACATATGAACCTCGACAGAGTTATTCGCGGAGAACCGCTGGCTTTCCCCAAATCTGTCTTGGTACCTGAGAGCTTGGCCGAGATTCGGCATTCCCCTTCGGTGGACGCTCAGGCGTCTCTCTCCAGATCGTTCGGTGGCGCGGTCACCTGTGCCTGAGAGTTTCCTTGGGGGGTTGCTCCGTCGGCGCCGGTCAACCCGGACTCTCCCGCGTCACCTGCTGAACGATGTCAGTATGGATTTTGGCCCAAACCTTCGCGTTTCAATATTGCACCAGAAATGAGGTGATCGTTGCAAACGTGTCGGCTTTTTGAAACCGACAAGGAGAGCCATGGCACGTGATAGAAATCGCTGTGACGGCCGGCGCAATCTGCAGCAAATTGACGGGAAGTCCCGCCAGCAAAGCGTTAAGAGCCGATGATTCCGAGTTCTCGACCCACTTCGATAAACTGCTCTACGCAGCGTTCAATATCGGAAGCCGAGTGTGCTGCCGACACCTGGGTTCGAATCCTCGCCTGACCTTTCGGCACGACCGGGAAGGCAAAGCCTACCACGTAAATTCCGCGAGCCAGCATTTGCTCTGCCATTGCTTGAGCAAGTGATGCGTCACCCAGCATGACTGGAATGATCGGATGGTCGGCACCAGCCAGCTTGAAACCAGCCGCGCTCATCTGGGACCGAAACAGACCGGCGTTGGCATAAAGCTTTTCGCGTAGGGTATCGCCTCGCTCGATCAGGTCGAACACCTTCAGAGATGCGCCCGCGATCGCCGGCATCAGTGTGTTGGAGAAGAGATAGGGCCGCGAGCGCTGCCTCAGCCAATCGACCACCTCACGCTTGCCGGACGTGTAGCCGCCCGATGCGCCGCCAAGTGCCTTGCCGAGCGTGCCGGTGATGATGTCCACCCTGCCCTCGACGCCGCAGTGCTCTGC
>NZ_RZSR01000239.1:0-7053 GCF_004023265.1 Mesorhizobium sp. M1A.F.Ca.IN.020.06.1.1 | reverse complement strand
GCAGGCTGCCGCCGAATTCGGCCTGCTCGTCGGCGAGGATCACCCGCACGCCGGTTTCGGCTGCGGCAAGCGCCGCAGTGATGCCGGCCGCACCGCCGCCCAGCACCAGCACGTCGCAATGCGCGTAGCGCGCCGCATAATGGTCGGGATCCGGCCGGTCGGGGGAAACGCCAAGGCCGGCCGTCGCGCGGATCTTCGGCTCATAGAAGTTCAACCAGGCCGACTTCGGCCACATGAAGGTCTTGTAGTAGAAGCCGGCCGAGAACATCGGCGAGGCAATGTCGTTGACCGCGCCGACGTCGAAGGCGAGCGAGGGCCAGCGGTTCTGCGAATGGGCGGTCAGCCCGTCATAGAGCTCCTGCACGGTCGCCCGCACATTCGGCGTCTTGCGCGCGTCGTCGCGCACGATCTGCACCAGCGCGTTGGGTTCTTCCGCGCCGGCCGAGAGGAAGCCGCGCGGCCGGTGGTACTTGAAGGAGCGGCCGACGAGATGCACGCCGTTGGCGAGCAGCGCCGAGGCCAGCGTGTCGCCCTCGATCCCGATATACTGCTTGCCGTCGAAGCTGAACGAGGCGGTCTTCGCCTGGCTGAGACGCCCGGCGCCGGAAATGCGGAAGGCGGCGTTCATTTCGAGGCTCCAGGCAGCTTCGCAGGCTTCGGCTCGCCGGCCTTGTAGGTCATGACGAACTTGTCGGTCACGGTGTCGCGCACGGCGTTGAAAAAGCGCGCGCAGCCATGGATGTGCCGCCAGCGCTCATAGATCACGCCCTTGGGGTTCGAGCGGATGAAGAAGAATTTCTCGAAATCGTCGTCGCTCTCGGCGGCAATGTTGGTCGGGCGCGCAATATGCGCCTCGCCGGCATTGCGGAACTCGAGTTCCGGGCGCTCTTCCTCGCAATAGGGGCAGCGGATGAGAAGCATCAATCGACTTTCTTGGATTTGGTCGACCCACCATGTGCATTGCCTTCAGGCCTGCCACGATCGGTCACAGCATTTTCTTTGGAAGTACGGTCTTCAATGAGCAATCCTATCGCCCGCAAATTCACTTTGGCTCGATCGACATCAGCCTGCGTTCGTGGCCCAGAGAAGGTTCTTGGGGAACCGATATTCAGAAACACGTTTTCGCGTATTTTCGGTATGGCAAATGCCCACACGCAGAAAAAGGTAGGTAGGCCGACAACCACAAACATAGCCAACATGACGGGATCGACCCCATTGGCCTCATACCCAACTATTCGAACCAAAATCTCCCTGACGGACAACAGTATAAACAGCACGGTGACGCCCACGAGGCCCAACCCGAAAAGCATGGTGTGAGTTTTGCGCGTCATCGCAGTTCTTTAGTGCGCCACCGCCGCCGCCGCCGCTTCGTCGATGAGACGACCGGTGCGGAAGCGCTCGAGCGTGAAGGGCGCGTTGATCGGGTGCGGGTCGTCCCTGGCGATGGTGTGGGCAAAGACGTTGCCCGAACCTGGCGTCGCCTTGAAGCCGCCCGTGCCCCAGCCGCAATTGACATAGAGGCCCTTGACCGGCGTCTTAGCCAGGATCGGCGAGCGGTCGGGGGTCACATCGACGATGCCGCCCCAGGAGCGCAGCATCTTCATGCGGGTGAAGATCGGGAACATTTCGCAGATGGCGTCGAGCGTGTGCTGCAGGATGTGCAGGCCGCCGGTTTGCGAATAGGAGATATACTGGTCGGTGCCGGCGCCGATGACCAGCTCGCCCTTGTCCGACTGCGAGATATAGGCGTGCACCGTGTTCGACATGATGACGCATGGCACCACCGGCTTGACCGGCTCCGAGACCAGCGCCTGCAACGGATAACTCTCCAACGGCATGCGCACGCCGGCCATATCCATGATGACCGACGAATGGCCGGCAGCGACGACGCCGACCTTCTTGGCGCCGATGAAGCCGCGCGTCGTCTCGACGCCGGTGACCGCGCCGTTGGCCGCGCGCTTGACGCCGGTGACCTCGCAGTTCTGGATGATGTGCACGCCGCGCGCCGAGGCGCCGCGCGCATAACCCCAGGCGACCGCATCGTGGCGCGCCGTGCCGCCGCGGCGCTGCAGCGCGGCACCCATGACCGGATAGCGCGCCTCCTTGGAAATGTTGAGCGGCGGACAGAACTCCTTCGCCTGTTCCGGCGTCAGCCACTCATTGTCGATGCCGTTGAGGCGGTTGGCATGGATGTGGCGCTTGAACACCTGGACGTCATGCACATTGTGCGCGAGCATCATGACGCCGCGCGCCGAATACATGACGTTGTAGTTGAGCTCCTGGCTCAGTCCGTCCCACAATTTCAGCGCATGGTCGTAGATGCCGGCGCTTTCGTCATAGAGATAGTTGGAGCGGATGATGGTGGTGTTGCGGCCGGTGTTGCCGCCCCCGAGCCAGCCCTTTTCCAGCACCGCGACATTGGTGATGCCGTGCTCGGTCGCCAGATAATAGGCGGTGGCCAGGCCGTGGCCGCCGGCGCCGACGATGATGACGTCATATTCCTTCTTCGGCTCGGGTGAGGTCCATTGCTCTTCCCAGCCCTTGTGGCCGCGCATCGCCTCGCGGGCAATGGCGAATACGGAGTATTTCTTCACGTTCAGCCTCGCGCCAAAAATCGCGGATCTCGGCCGGGCATTCCCCGGCGCGCGTGGTGTATCACTAGCGAAAGCGTGCAGTCACCCTTGCGCTGTTTGCGACGGCGCTTGCCGTTTTGCGCCGCGGCTGCGCGGCGCATGCCCGACAACTTGCATTCCGATCGGCAAGTCAGCTTTCGGGTGGCTGCCGAAATGCCGATTTGCGACCAAGCATCCCACCACCGGCTGGACCGGCATAGAGAAAGGATGAGAAATGTTCGCACTCACCGAAAAGGTCGCCATCGTCACCGGCGCCAGCTCCGGCATCGGCCGCGCTACGGCCAGTCTGTTCGCCGAGCAGGGCGCCAGTGTCGTCGTCGCGGCGCGCCGCCGGGCCGAGCTCGATGCACTCGTCGGCGAAATCGAGACGGCCGGTGGAACCGCAATTGGACTCGCCGGCGATGTCCGGGACGAAGCCTATGCCAGAGCTCTGGTCGAGCTTGCGGTCGAAAGGTTCGGCGGCCTCGACATTGCCTTCAACAATGCGGGCACCGTCGGCTTGATGGCGCCGGTACCGGAGATGGCGCCGGCGACTTGGCACGACACGATCGACACCAATTTGACCAGCGCCTTCCTCGCCGCCAGGCACCAGATCCCGGCGATGCTGGAGCGCGGGGGCGGCTCGCTGATCTTCACCTCGAGCTTCGTCGGCTATACCGCCGGCATGCCGGGCATGGCCGCCTATGCCGCCGCCAAGGCGGGGCTGATCGGGCTGACGCAGGTGCTGGCCGCCGAATACGGCCCGAAAGGGCTGCGCGTCAACGCGCTGCTGCCCGGCGGCACCGACACGCCCGCAGCGACGTTCAAGACGCCGGAGTCGCGGACATTCGTCGAAAACCTGCATGCCTTGAAGCGTGTGGCCCGGCCCGAGGAGATCGCCCGCTCAGCGCTCTACCTTGCCTCGGACGCCTCAAGCTTCACCACCGGCGCGGCGCTGTTTGCCGATGGTGGCGTCTCGATCAATCGGACGTGAATCATCTGACGGTCGGCAGCCATGCTCATCCGCTGAAATCGCGCGACGGGGCCTTGCATTCCGGTCCGTTTTGACGATTTGGTTTCCCGTCGAAAACGGATCGGAACGATGCTGCTGATCAGAACCTATGTAGCCCAGAGCGCCATCGAAGGCGTCGGCGTTTTCGCCGCCGAGCCGGTCAGGAAAGGTGCCTCCATCTGGCGGCTCGATCCCGATTTCGACCGGCTGATCCCCATGGAGAAATACGAGAAGGCGCCGCCGCATCTCAAGGAATTGCTCGACCGCTACGCCTATCCGAGCCCGGACAAGCCGGGTTTCATGGTATATGAGGTCGACAATGGCCGCTTCATGAACCATTCCGAGCGGCCGAACACGGATTTCTCCCAATATGGTGGCGCCACAGCGACCCGGGATATCGCGGCCGGCGAGGAAATCACTTGCGACTATGGCGAATTCTTTGAGGATTTCGCCCGTCTGCATCTGGCGACCGCCTAAGGCTCAGACCGGCAAGGCACGGCGCTCGGGCTTCCGATCGCGGTTTCCTGCAATCAACGGTGGACAGCACGGCCTGATTCTGCTATCAGCCGGCACAATTCGCGGTGCAGGTCACTGCGGAGGCATGCGGCTATGGGCTGCTTGCCTGAGATTTCAAACCCGAAGACAGGATTGCACGTGCAGGTACTCGTCCGCGACAACAACGTTGATCAGGCGCTTCGCGCGCTGAAGAAGAAGATGCAGCGCGAAGGTATTTTCCGCGAAATGAAGATGCGCGGTCACTACGAAAAGCCGTCCGAGAAGCGTGCCCGCGAGAAGGCGGAAGCCGTCCGCCGCGCCCGCAAGCTGGCCCGCAAGCGCGCCCAGCGCGAAGGCCTGCTGCCGATGACCCCGCGCCCGGCTCCGGCTGGTGCTGCCGGCGCATCGCGTTCGCCGCGCTGATACCGTCAATTTTTCGTCCTTTTCGAAGGATACCGAGGGTGGCGCGATGCGGAATCGCCGCCACCTTTTTGTTTATGCGTTCGAGCCGGTTCGGAGAGGGAACGGACCTGACGGCGCGGCGCCAGTGAGGACTGAGATGAACGCAATTACCGTGGAGCGCAGAACCGCTTTTCGCGGCTTCGCCCTGACGGCGGCCCTGCTTTCGGGCCTGACCCTTGCAGCATGCCAGACCGCCCCGACGGGGGAGTTCAACAATATCGACAAGGCGCAAGGCTCGACCGAGAACATCTCCTCGCTGTCGGCTGTCATCCAGCGCAATCCTCAGGATCCCGAGGGCTACAATGTGCGCGGCTCGGCCTATGGCCGCGGCGGCCAGTACCAGGCGGCGCTCAAGGATTTCGACACCGCCATCCAGCTCAATCCGAACTTCTATCAGGCCTATTCGAACCGGGCGCTCATCCAGCGTTTCCTCGGCAACCAGCAAGCAGCGCTTGCCGACTATAACCGCTCGATCCAGATCAACGCCAATTACGACGCCGCCTATATCGGCCGCGGCAATCTCTATCGCAAGGCCGGCCGCGTCAACGACGCGTTCAACGATTTCCAGAAGGCGATCCAACTCGACACGACCGACGCCCGCGCCTACCACAATCGCGGCCTGATCTATCAGAGCCAGGGCCAGCACAAGTTCGCCATCGAGGATTTCTCGACCGCCATCTCGCTGGCGCCGGACGCAGCCGAGCCCTACAACGGCCGCGGCCTGTCCTATCTCGCCATGAATGACGAGGACAACGCCTTCGCCGACTTCAACATGGCCATCAAGCTCGACGGCAAGAACGCCGAGGCCTGGGCCAACCAGGCGCTGATCTACGAGCGACGCGGCGACAAGGAAAGGGCGGCCAAGTCCTACCGCGAGGCTGTCCACCTCGACCCGAACTACCAACCCGCCAAGGACGGCCTGTCGCGCACCTCGGCCGGCGCCAGCTGATCGGAAGCTAAGGCCGCCCGGGGGTCCGGTCGCCCGCGATGGGTCTATTGCGGCGCTGACACGCCGATTTGGCCGTCAGCCGCCAACGGCGATGCTTTGGCTCGCCATGCTCGCGCCAAGTTTTGGGCGGAACGCTCCTCGCACCTCGACCGTTTAACCGGGGCCGTTTGTTGCGAAAGGACATTTCCGATGATCAAGACACTTGCCTGTGCCGCCGCCGCGCTTGCCGCCACGGTCCTCGCTTCTCCGGTCAGCGCCGGCACGATCCGGCTCGGCACGCTCGATTGCACCATCGACGGGGGCACCGGTTACGTCATCACCTCCAACAAGGGCGTGTCCTGCGTCTTCCGCCCCTATCATCACGGTCCGGCCGAGCTCTATACGGGCATGATCTCCAAGCTTGGCGTCGATATCGGCCGGACGCATCAAGGTCAGCTTGTCTGGGCGGTTCTCGCCGCCACCCGCCACCATGACGCGGGCGATCTCGCCGGCAGCTATTACGGCGTCAACGCGGAGGCGAGCGTCGTGACCGGCGGCGGCGCCAATCTTTTGGTCGGTGGTCTCGACGGCGCCTTCATGCTCGAGCCGCTGAGCGTCCAGGCACAGACCGGCGTCAACCTCGCTGTTGCCGTGGCTTCGCTGGACCTCGTCCACTCCTATAAGTGAAATTTCAAATCAGTTAGCACCGATACGGCCCGGGACGCTCGTTCCGGGCCGAATTTTTGGCGCGCTGCTCGCTGACATCGCCGAAAAAGCCTCTTGAGCTCAACTGCGCTTGAGGTTCTACAAGCCCTGCCGAACTGGATCTGGCGCTTCGTTCGCAATGCGGATGAGGTTGCGGAAAACAAGCGGGAGATCGACGTGACGGCAGCAGGCGGCGGCAAGGTGGCCGGCAACAAGGTGGACTGGCGAGCGCTGTGGGCAAGCGGCGACCTGGCGCGTTTCTGCTTCGTCAGTCTCGGCATCCTGCTGCATGCCACCAATGAGACTATGGTGGCGACGGTGATGCCGGCCATGGTCGGCGAGCTGGCCGGCGTGCAGCTCGTTGGCTGGTCGCTGGCGATCTATGAGCTCGGCGCCATCGTCGCTGGTGCCGCGGCCGGGCGGCTGGTGAGCTATGTCGCGCTGCGCTCCAACATGATGGTCGCCGCCCTGCTCTACGCGGCAGGCGCGCTGATCTGCGCGGCGGCACCCTCCATGCCGTTCTTCCTCGCCGGGCGGCTGGTCGAGGGACTTGGCGGCGGCGCGCTGGTGTCGCTCGCCTTCGTTTCGGTCGAGCGTCTCTTTCCGCGCAACATCTGGCCGCAGCTCTTCGGCATCATGTCGGCGATCTGGGGCGTCGCCGCCTTCAGCGGACCGATGCTCGGCGCTGTTATGACCGAGTTCCTGTCATGGCGCTGGGCCTTTGGCGTCTTCACTGTCGGCGGCGCGGCGATGGCGCTGGCGAGTTTTATCGTGCTGGACACGCCGGAGGCGACGAGGCCGCAGGCGGGCAGAGGCACGGCGCCGCCCTTTCCCTATCC
>NZ_RZSR01000238.1:0-7065 GCF_004023265.1 Mesorhizobium sp. M1A.F.Ca.IN.020.06.1.1 | reverse complement strand
GGAACCCGCTTGGGGTTCTTCGCTGGCGCGGCGCTATCGCGCGGAAAAGGTCCGCGAGGTCGGCGACCGGATCATCAAAAACCAGCTGGCGCGGCACCGGCGCGAGATCGCGCCCGACCTCGATCTGCGCGATGCGGCGGCGCTCATCGAGACGCTCCTGGAGAACGTGGTCCACCGCGCCATCGAACGGCACCCGGCCAGCGTCGCCAGCGAACGCGCGATGGGCCAGTGCCGCAGGATGATTATGGCTATCTGACGAGCGTTGACCGCCATGCCGCCTAGCACTCACGCCGACCAGCACCACAATTTCTTCGCGCGCGAAGCCGTCACGGTGGCGCGCGCCTTGATCGGCGCGCGGCTCGGCCTCGCCGGCGTCGGCGGCATCATTGTCGAGACCGAGGCCTATCGCCCCGACGATCCGGCCTCGCACAGCTATCGCGGCCGCACGCCGCGCAACGCGCCGATGTATGGCGCCCCCGGCACGGCCTATGTCTATCGCTCCTACGGCTTGCATTGGTGCCTGAATGCGGTGTGCCTGCCGGGCAGCGCGGTGCTGATCCGCGCGATCCAGCCGCAGTCCGGCATCGCCGCCATGCGCGAAAGGCGGGGAACCGACGATGACAGGCTGCTCTGCTCCGGCCCGGGCAAGCTCTGCCAGGCGATGGGTGTCGACGGCTCGCATAACGGCCTGTCGCTCATCGCGCCGCCCTTCGAGTTTGCCGCCTCGGAAACCAACGCGGCCGCCATCCTGAGCGGACGCAGGATCGGCATCACGAAGGGCGTGGAGGCGCAGTGGCGGTTCGGCCTCGGCGGTTCGCCTTATGTCAGCCGGAAGTTTTGACAGATCGATAGCGATCGATCACGCCGCCATCCATTCCTGCGCGGCACGCGCCGCGGCCAGTTCCATTGCTTCGGCAGCGAGAATGCCGCGCGACCTCGCGAACGCTTCGAAGGCGACGCGTGCGGCTTCGGCATCCTGTTCACCCGCGACCGCCGCCCGGCACAGCGCGAGGGTCGTTGCGTAGGTCGGGCTGCGGCTGCCCGTCCATTCGTCGAGAAACTGATAGGCCTCGAAGACGGTGTTTATCTCGCGCGGAAAGCCGAGCCCGACGAAGATTGCGACGGGCTGAGAGAAACGCTTGGCGGGCATTGGTGTGGGCTCCATGAGGTAAGCTGCTTCGACAACGCGCGTCCCGCAGGCCGGTTGCAGCTCGAAAGCGATTTTGGTTCCCGTCGACGGATGCTTGCCCGAAGCCTCCGTGTGTGTTTTCTCGCCCGCACATTAGGAAAGGCTTGCGGATGCGAATCGCAATGATCCTCGCGCTCAGCGCGGCGCTGGCTGGATGCGTGACCTCTCCGGTCGACTACGGAGCGAAGCTGTCGCAGCAGGACCCGAAATGGGCCTCGCCGGACTGCCAGCAGGCCCGCATTGCGGCCTCGGACTACGACGCGCGCGAAAAGGAGCACCCCGGCTGGGGTTTTGGCGTGCTGCTCGGCCCGTACAGCATGGGGATGGTGGCAGCCGTGAAGGAGCATGAGCAGCAACAGCGACGGCTTCTTGCCCGCCAGGTGCACCTGCAATGCTCCAGCCAGCCGTTGCCCAAGGAGCTGGATTTCGATCCGGCAACCTACGCGCCGACGAAGACGCAATATCCGTAGGCGAAAGCGCGCCGCTACGCCTGCAAATCGGCGGCCGCTGTTTCTTGTTGAAGGCGCAGGTGGGGATGGCCACGCTTGATGGATGCTTGCATTCAGCGTTCGCCCCACGCCTTCAGCAATGGTCCGTCGCGGCCATAGACCGGGTCGTTGCGCGGCCGGCTCACCTTCGGGATCATGCGTAGCGCTTCCGCGTGCTGCTCGGGCTTGGTGCATTCGTCATAGGTGCCGGAGGGCGGATAGGCGCCGACGACGAGGAAATCGTCGGAAGCCGAGAGCCGCTGGTGACCGGTGCCGGCCGGCAGGACCGCGACGTCGCCGGCCTTGACCGTGAGCGCGCGGCCCTTGTCGCCGCCGAAGCGCACCTTGGCCGTGCCGCGCGCAATGCCCAGCACCTCATGGATGCGCGAGTGGTAGTGGACATAGTCGTAGATGCCGTTGCGCCAGCTGCCGCCCCAGCCATTCGCCTTGAATAGCTCCTCGAAGACGGCTGCCGGATCGAGATCGTCCGGCAACGTCACGGCGCCGCGGTAAACGATCAGCGGCCACGACGGATGGTTCGGAACCAGGCCGTCGTCCTTGAAGCGGAACGCATTGGCTTTCCTCTGCCTTACCAGATCCGCGAGCCTGGACGTGCCCGGTCTTGCGATCCCAGTCAGCTTCTCCGCTGCTTTCTTGATGCTCTCGACAATGCTCAAAGCCGGGCCCTCCATAAGTGCCGCTTGCACGCCTTGCGACCTCGGCCGACCGAACTCAACCCGTGGGGACAGCCTTGGTTCCAGAGGTTGGCGACGCCCGCTCGTCACGAGCGACCCCCATTGCTTCCCGGCATCGCAGCGGTCAAGCTGCGGGAGGTTGCCGGCATCCCATGCGCGACGCTGGCAATGGCCGCGCGCCCTTCCCGAGGAGTTCAAAATGCGTGCATTTTGCCTTTCGACCATCGGCGTTTTCGTTTCGGTGCTGCTTGCGGCATCCGCCTTCCCGGTCCTCGCTTCAGGCAGCGCGGCGAAGGGCCAAAATCTCCATCGACTGTGCCGCCAGGTGAAGAACGACGATACGATCCGCGCCTACTCGCACGAGCTCTACGGCGGCACGGTCAAGGCGTTCAGGAAGCTCTTTCCGGACGCCAAGGGCGCGCCGGCGGAATCGGAACTGCAGGCGCAGGCCAACTACCGCTGCATGAACGGCAAGGTGCTGGCCTGCTTCGTCGGGGCAAACCTGCCCTGCGCCAAAATGAACGCCGCGCGCGACAATCCCGGCGCGGACGAATTCTGCAGGACCAACCCGAATGCCGACGTCGTGCCAGCCTTCGCGACCGGTCACGACGCGCTCTATTCCTACAAATGTCTGGACGGCAAGGCGGTGGTGACCGGCGAGACCTGGGTGCTCGACAAGCGCGGCTTTGCCGCCCGGTTGTGGGCCGAAGTGCCCCGGCACTGAGGCTGACCGAAGAGCCGATCTGACGACCTGCAGAGACGGCTTAGCGGCGGCGCGCTTTCCGTTACATCCTTGCCCGGGCTGACCTGCGGCGAAGCAAGAGCGCGATGGCCAAAGCCGGAAGTGCCGCCGCGGCGGCGGCGAGGAAGACGAACCGCAGCCCGGCGGACGCGGCGATCAGGCCGAGCGCCGGGCTGCCGAAGCCGAGCGCCACGTCGAGAAAGACGGTGTAGAGTCCCATGGCAAGGCCGCGGCTGCTTGCGGGGAGATGGGCGACCGCCTCGGTGCCGAGGCCCGGATAGACCAGCGAGTAGCCGAGCCCGGTCAGGCCCGCTCCGATTACCGCGACGAGCGGCCCCGGCGCCAGCCAGATCGATAGAAGGCCCGCCGCCTCGACCACCACGAAGATGGCGGCGACGCGGGCGCCGCCGAGACTGTCCGGCAGGTGGCCGAAGCACAGCCTTGCCGCGATCAGCGATGCCGCATAGGCGGTGAAGGGAAGCCACACCGGATGCCAGCCGCGCTCGGCAAAGAGCAGCGCTGCGAAGGACAGGATCGCGCCATAGCCGAGGCTGCTGAGGGCTGCTCCGACGCCCGGAAGCCAGACCGCTTGCGCGACGCTCGTCCAGGACTGCCGCGCGGCGCTGCCGGCGGCCTTGACGCGGCGCATCGGTAGAGTGGCGAGCAGTGTTGCAAGGGGCAGGACCATTGTGGCAAGAGCGATCGCGGCGAAGCCCCCGGCTTCATAGAGCGCGGACCCGATCGGCGCGCCGAGCGCCAGCGCCGCGAACATTGCCATGCCGATCCAGGCGATGACCTTGCCGGAGTTCTGTCCGCCGGCAAGCGCCAGGCCCCAGGCGACGCCGCCGGTGATGATGAAGCTCTCGGCCGCGCCCAGCACGGCCCTGCCGACGAAGAGCACCGTCGCGGACGCGGTCGGCTGAGCGAGCAAGGCCAGCGAGCCGAGATAGATAAGCCCGGCCAGCGCGGCGGCGACAAGGCCGACCACGACGGCGCGCTTGCCGCCACGCAGATCAGCATAGTTTCCGGCACCAATGCGCGACAGCAGCGAGGCGACGAACTGGCTGCCCGTCACCAGCCCGACGGCGAACGGGCCGAAGCCGAGCCTGTCATGCAGATGCAGCGGCAGGACGGGCAGCGCCAGGCCGATGAGCAGGAAGCCGGCAAAGATCGCCGCCATGATCGGCACCAATCTCGCCATCGTCCGGCTTTCATCGGCTGCAGTGCCCGTCGCGACCATCGCCGGCGCCTAGACCTCGAGCATGACCTTGATCGCGCGCCGCTCGTCCATGGCGCGGTAGCCTTCCGCGACCTTGGTCAGCGGCAGCTTGAGGTCGAAAACCTTGCCGGGCTTGATCCTGCCCTTGAGCACGCGCTCCATCAGGTCGGGCAGGAAGCGGCGCACCGGCGCCGGGCCGCCCAGCATGCGCTTCTGGCCGAAGAACAGTTTCTGGCCGTCGAAGCTCACGCCATGCGGCACGCCGACATAGCCGATGGTGCCGCCGGGGCGCGAGCAGGCCAGCGCCTGGTCGAAGGATTCGGCCGTACCGACGCATTCCAGCACCGAGTCCGCGCCGACGCCCGCGGTCAGTTCCTTGATGCGGGCGATGCCTTCCTCGCCGCGCTCGGCCACGATGTCGGTCGCGCCGAATTCGCGCGCGAGTTTCTGGCGGCTCTCGTGCCGGCTCATGGCGATGATGCGCTGCGCGCCCATCTCGCTCGCCGCGAGCACGCCCATCAGGCCGACGGCGCCGTCGCCGACGACGACAACGGTCGATCCTTCGCGCACCTCGGCCGCATCCGCCGCATACCAGCCGGTGCCGAGCACATCCGAGACGGCCAACAGGTCAGGCACCAGGTCGGCCGGCGGAACCTCGGAAGTCGCCACCAGGGTGCCGTCGGCCAGCGGCACGCGGGCATAAGGCGCCTGCGCGCCCGACATGAACTCGCGTTGCACGCAGGAAGACTGGAAGCCGAAGCGGCAATGCGGGCAGGTGTTGTCGGAGAGGCAGAAGGAGCCGACGACGAACTGGCCGGGGCGCACGTTGCGCACCTCCGCGCCGACCTCGACGACGATGCCGCAATATTCGTGGCCCATATGCATCGGGCGATCGATCGGCTGCAGCCCGCGATACGGCCACAGGTCCGAGCCGCAGATGCAGCTCGCCGAGAGCTTGATGATGGCGTCCGTCGGGCGAAGGATCTTCGGGTCCTCGATTTCCTCGCAGCGGATATCGCCGGGCTTATGAAGAACAGTTGCGAGCATTTTGCTTTCCTTTTCGTTCGATCGGTGATCAGGCGCGGTAGTCGGCGTCGCTGACATGTTCCAGCCAGTCCACGACCTTGCCGTCCTTGACCTCCTGGAGGGCAATGTGGGTCATGGCCGTCTCGGGAGACGCGCCGTGCCAATGCTTCTCGCCGGGCGCGAACCAGACGACGTCGCCGGGGCGGACCTCCTCGAGCGGCCCGCCCTCGCGCTGCACGCGGCCACGGCCGGAGACAACGATCAGCGTCTGCCCCAGCGGATGCGTATGCCAGGCGGTGCGGGCGCCGGGCTCGAAGGTGACCTGCGCGCCCTGCACCCGGGCGGCATCGAAGGGATTGAAGAGCGGATCGATCCGGACCGTGCCGGTGAACCAGTCGGAAGGCCCCTTGCCGGACGGCCTCGTGCCAGCGCGAAGAATGTCCATGGTGATCTCCTTTGCGTTCTCAAATGCGTTCGATGCGCAGCGGGAACTCGCCGCGTATGTGCAGGGCCTCTTCGCCCCCGTCGAAACGGCCGAGCCTAATCAGCCCGGGATGGCGGTAGTCGGCGTAGAACATCGCCAGATTGCCCCAGGGCACGAAGTAGCAGAGGTCATAGGGCTGCTCGTTGCCGAACGGGCCGCTGCCCTCTTCGGTCAGCTTGCGCGGCAGATAGGCGATCTTCTCGTTATGCGCGTAGTCGTCGATCGTGAGATCGAGCGGCAGCATGGAAAAGAAATCGCGTGCCGAAGGATTGTCGTAGAGCGTGGCCGTCATGGTTCGGCCATCGAATGTCATTCTGATCTTCATGTCGGCGGGTTCCTGGCTGGCCGGGCCCCTGCCCTGCTGGCTGCGGGCGCGCCGCGGCAGGAGCGTTGATGCGAGCGCGGCGCCGAGCAATGCGCGGCGACTGAGCTTGGGATGGCCGGTCGTCATGGCACGGCCCTCCCGCCCATGCGCGATGCGGCGAACGCGGCGAGCGCCGCTCCGCAAAGCAGCGCCGCGCCGAAGGCAAAGGCTCCCCACCAGCCGACCGTGTCGAAAAGCGTGCCGCCGATCGCAGCGCCGCCGGTAATGGCAAGCTGGATGACGGCCACCTGCAACCCGCCGCCGGCCTCCGCGTCTTCAGGCAGCGTGCGGCTGAGCCAGGTGCCCCAGCCGACGGGCGCGGCCGTGCCGAAGAAACCCCAGACGAAAAGCAGCAGGGCCGTGGGAAGGGGTATTGCGCCGAGGGCGATGAGCGCGAGCGCAAGCACGGCCATGACCAGCGGAATGACGATCAGGATGCTGAACAGACGCGCGCGCAGCAGCCGGCCGATGCACCAGGTGCCGCCGACGCCCGCGAGCCCCATGACCAGCAGGATCGCCGAAAGCGTCGCGACGTCGACCTGGGTGACCCTTTCGAGGAAGGGACGCAGATAGGTGAAGAGCGCGAACTGGCCCATGAACAGCATCATGACCGATGCCATGCCGATGGCGACCGGAGGACGGCCGAGAAGAGCTAGGCTGTTGCCCGGCCGCTTTCGCCGGCGCGGCGGGAGCGGTGGCAGGCTGAGCCACTGCCAGACGAGCGCCAGGAACCCGAGCGGCACGACCAGGAAGAACGCGCCGCGCCAACCGGCATAGGCCCCAAGCAGGCTGCCCAGCGGCGCGGCAATGGTGGCCGCGACGGCGTTGCCGGCGTTCAGCATGGCGAGGCCCTTAGGG
>NZ_RZSR01000237.1:0-7089 GCF_004023265.1 Mesorhizobium sp. M1A.F.Ca.IN.020.06.1.1 | reverse complement strand
ATGCGGCATGGCACGGGCGATGAGGCCGCGCTCACGCGCCGCCTTGGAGACGCGGGCGCCCACCTTCAGCGTTGGATCAAAACGCTTGCGGTTGTCGCGATCGGCGACGAACTCGATGGCACCCATGAGACCGACGCCCCGGACCTCACCGACGATCGGCAACTGCGCGAACTTCTCCCGGAGCTGAGCCTGGAAGTAGGCGCCGACCTCGCGGGCATTGCCGGGCAGGTCTTCCTTTTCGACGATGTCGAGCACCGCATTGGCAGCGGCCGCGCCGATCGGGTGGCCGGAATAGGTATAGCCGTGTGAGAAGGCGCCGACCTTGTCGGCCCCATCTTCAAGCACCTTATAGACCTTCTCGCCAACGATCGAAGCGGAGAGCGGGAAGTAGGCGGAGGTCAGGCCCTTGGCGACGGTGATCAGATCGGGTTCGATGCCATAGTGCTGCGAGCCGAACATGGAGCCGGTACGGCCAAACCCGGTGATCACTTCGTCGGCGATCAGAAGCACGTCGTGCTTCTTGAGTACCGGCTGAATTGCTTCCCAATAGCCTTCCGGTGGTGGCGTAATACCTCCCGTGCCGAGCACCGGCTCCGCGATGAAGGCGCCGACTTTGTCCGGCCCCAGCCGTTGGATCAGCTGATCGAGTTCCTCGGCCCGCCGTGCTGAGAATTCGCGCGCGGTCTCACCTGGGTTAGCACCCCAGTAATGATGCGGAACGCCGGTGTGCTCGATCTGCGGCAACGGCAAATCCATGTGGTCGTGGTAAAAGCTCATGCCGGTCATCGAGCCGGAGACGACGCTGCAGCCGTGATAGCCGCGCTCGCGCGAGATGATCTTCTTTTTCGTCGGCTTGCCGCGCAGGTTGTTGTAATACCAGACGAGCTTGGCCTGGGTCTCGTTCGCGTCCGAGCCGGACATGCCGTAAAACACCTTGCTCATCCTGCCCGGCGCCATCTGCACCAAACGATAGGACAGGATCGCAAGCTCATCGGTCGTGTGCGCTGCGTAGGAATGGTAGTAGGCAAGCCGATACGCCTGGCGGGAAATCGCCTCGGCGACCTCGGTGCGACCATAACCGACGTTGACACAATAGAGGCCGGCGAAACCATCGATCAGTTCGTTGCCGTGCGCGTCCTGAATGCGGATGCCCTTCCCCGTCTCCACGATCGTCGGGTCGCCGAGCTTGCCGCTGGCAAAGTCCTTGAGTTGTGTGAAAGGGTGAAGGACAGAGTTATGGTCCTTTTCGCTAATGTCCTTGATGTTGATCGTCATAAGACCTGCCTTTCGCTGCCGCATCTGCGGCGAGAAATCTGGATGGTGACCGAACCCTGCTTGGATGGGAAAGCGCGGAACATCAGGGACCTTTCGCTCCGACGTATGCTGTCGGTAGAAGGCTATGCCTGCTCGGCCGCGACCTCTATTCCACACCAAGAAGCGGCAAACAAAGCGATGGCCTTGGTCACACGCAACAGCGACGATAGACTCACGCGCTCATCAACGGCATGAATGTGCTCGGCAACCGGTCCGTAGACAAGGCTGGTCATGTTGCCGTGTAGGGTGAAGACTGCAGCGTCGAGGTAGCAAGGCATCACAAAGCGCTGAAGTTCCCGTTGGGAACTTTCAGCCAGGGAATGCGCTCGGGCCAGAAGCGCTTCCGCTTCGCCTCCTGGCGTAAGAACATATCCGCCCTGCTTCACGCCCACCCATTCGATCTCTGGCGCGGGACATCCTTTCAACTGCGGGTCGCTCGAAAATGCCTGTCTGAGGAACCTCTCAAACCTGGAGGCTCGCGCCTCTGCCACCTCGCCGGGGTAGAAGCCGATCCGGCCTTCAAATCGACATTCGCTTGGCACGGAGGCAAGCCACTCGCCTCCCGATATGGTGCCGATCGTCAAAGCTATCGGGTTGTCAACGCCAGCGAAATCGGGCTGGGATATGGGTCTCTCCGCGATCCACTCTTGCTCGAGCTGGCGGAGACGCTCGATAGTGCGAATAGCTATATCGATCGCGCTCCTACCCGCCGCAACCTCGAAGGGGTGAGCGGGAACCCCCCGGACTGTGACAGCAAATTTCAAGACCCCGGTATTCGCGCTGACAAGCTTCTCGTTTGTAGGCTCCGAAATCAGAACTGCATCGGCGTGGAAACCCTCGGCTAGGACCATTGCCGCTCCATTGCCCGTGGTCTCTTCTTCAATCACTGACTGAAACTGAACTGGACCTTTCAGTTTATAGCCCGCGGCCGACAGCGCATCGAGCGCGAACAGGTTTGCAGTCAGGCCAGCCTTCATATCGCCCGCGCCGCGGCCATAAAGCCAGTCCCCGTCGCGAGTGGCCGAGAACGGCTCATATTTCCAACGGCCGCTTGTGCCGACCGGCACAACATCAACATGTGCGTTGAGCGCTAAAGACCTACCGCCTTCGCGCGGCGTCCGCTTCAAGCCTACAACAACGGTCGAATTTTTGAGGGCAAAGCTCGTCGGTGAGAAAGCCGGATCTTTGCCGATACGATCGGAATCGATCGCGAACCTTTGCACGTCATAGCCACGTTTTTGGAGCGCGTCGGATACTATCCTTTGAACGCCTGCTTCCATGCCTCGCAGAGAGGGGGTACGGACCAACTGCGCCAAAAACTCGACCTGCTCATTGAAGCGGCCTTCAACTGCCTTGATGATCTGGTCGATATCCGAGGGCGTCAAAGGAGAGTTGTCGAGTGCAATACCACCAGCGGGATGCGGCACAGAACTTCGTTCGTTCACGATTGCTCTCCTGACGTCTCTAATACGATGTATCTCTACCCTGTGCGCAGCGTAAAGCTAACGTCTGCTATCGACATGACATATTTTTTGCACTTATTGCTAGGGCGACTTTGGCAATTTGATACCTTCGCGGCGAAACGGGCGTTTCAGAAGCGTGATGTTGTTCGTGGCGGCGGATGTGGGCGCAGGCCCGCGCCTAAAGAGCCCCTTGTTTCGCCGGCAAGCACCAACAAAGTGTAGGGATAGACGTACACCTATGGACCCGGAATCGCGCCGCGCCGGCGATTCGACCGGTGTTACTGCCCGGCGACAAGCCTAGATGTCAGGCAGACCGTGACGGATAACTACCGAAGGATGCGAATAACGTTATACTGCCCCAAGCAAGATACTGGTCTCTGTTGAGGCAACTCCGTCAATGCTGCGTACTTCTCGAAGTGCACGGTCGAGATCGGAAAGGCCTTCGGCGCGGAGTTCTGCGATGTAATCCCAGACCCCATTGGTCGTATAAAGAGACACAACTTCAGGAATTCCGTTGAGCGCCTTGATGAGCGCCGCGGGTTTCTTGCTAGTGGTCCTTACCCCCATCACCGCGCGCAAAACCGTCTCGTCCAGTTCTTGTCGAGTGCGCACCGTGAACCCGCGCACTGCACCGGAAGATATCAACCGATCTAGACGCTTCTGGATCGTGCCTCTCGAAACCTGCAGTTTCGCAGCAAGGACTGCAACTGGCATTCGCCCATCCAGGCGCAGAAGCGCAATTAGTCGCCTATCGAAATCGTCCATTGCTCCACCTCTCGCATTCTGCTCGTTTTGATATCGCAATCTGCAACCAAATCCTAGCAATTCGTGAGCAAATCGGTGCTTTACGCCAGTCATGGCGCCGAAGTAGAGTCTCGAAGGTCAACCCTGCGGAAAACCGATCTTTCACTACAGACGTAATTCACTCACTGAAGATGTCGGTAAAGCTCCGAGGGTGGGGGTAGGCGGGATTTGCTCCCGGCAGGGTACCGAGTCCGACTGTGCGGGGAATTGCATGAGTCACTATTCCGCCTTCTCCATTCTCCGCAATGGCTTATCTGGCAACAAACACTGGTCGCGTGCTTGGCGCGATCCGGCGCCGAAGCCAGCTTACGAGGTTATCATCGTGGGTGGTGGCGGTCATGGCCTTGCCACCGCCTACTACCTCGCCAAAGAGCATGGAATACGAAACGTCGCCGTCCTCGAGAAGGGTTGGCTCGGGGGCGGCAACACGGGTCGCAACACGACTATTGTTCGTTCAAATTACATGATGCCCGGCAACACCATGTTCTATGAGCGATCGATGCAGCTTTGGGAAAATCTAAGCCAAGAGCTAAACTACAACGTAATGATGTCGCGGCGCGGTTATTACTACTTGTTCCATTCGCCGGGGCAGGGGGATACGGCACGTCGACGCACCAACATCATGCGTGCGAACGGCATCGACGCCGAACTTTTCGATCGCCCAGAGGTCATGAAGCGACTTCCGTACCTCGATTACTCTG
The DNA here is from genome assembly GCF_004023265.1 of Mesorhizobium sp. M1A.F.Ca.IN.020.06.1.1. NCBI lineage: Bacteria > Pseudomonadati > Pseudomonadota > Alphaproteobacteria > Hyphomicrobiales > Phyllobacteriaceae > Mesorhizobium > Mesorhizobium sp. M1A.F.Ca.IN.020.06.1.1. Next base: position 2,807 of record NZ_RZSR01000237.1, on the reverse strand, counting down.
AGAGCGCGCGCTTTCCCATATACGGAGCAGCATACCAGGGGCGCGCCGGCACCGCCCGCCATGACGCAGTTGCCTGGGGCTACGCACGCGCGGCTGACAAACAGGGGATCGATCTCATCCAGCAGTGTGAAGTGACCGGCTACCTGTGGGACGATGGACAGATAGTTGGAGTCGAGACAAGCCGTGGCCCGATCCGCGCAAGCAAGGTAGCGCTCGCGGTTGCTGGCCATACTAGCCATCTGGCAGCCAAAGCAGGGCTTCGCCTGCCGATAGAGACTCACGTCCTGCAGGCATTTGTCACCGAACCGCTGAAGCCTCTCGTTGATCACGTGATAGTTTTCGGGGCGGAGCACTTTTACATCAGCCAGTCTGATAAGGGCGGGCTTGTGCTAGGCGGCGATCTTGATGGGTTCAACTCCTATGCTCAGCGCGGTGGACTCCCAATCGTCGAGCATACGCTTCAAAGCGCGAAGGCATTGATGCCTTCTCTCTCGCGGCTAAGGCTGCTGCGGCATTGGGCGGGTGCCATGGATATGACAATGGATGGCTCTCCCATCATCGGCAAAATGCCCGTCGACGGACTTTGGCTGAACGGCGGCTGGTGCTACGGCGGTTTCAAGGCGACACCTGCATCCGGATTTTGCTTCGCTTGGACCATTGCAAGAGGAGAACCGCATCCGGACAGCGCAGAATTCACGCTGAAGCGCTTCGAGCGCGGTTACCAGATCGATGAAACGGGCGCCGGCCCGCATCCAAAGGCGCATTGAGGTTCAACCATGCTTAGAATTCATTGCCCGGTTTGCGGGCTGCGGGATGAAACCGAGTTCACCTACGGCGAGGATGCAACTCTTCGCCGCCCTGATATGGAGGAAACTGATCCCAAGATATGGCACGACTACGTTTTTATCCGCGAGAACCCTCGCGGTCTGCACAAGGAATACTGGCATCACGTCGCGGGGTGCAGACAATGGATTCGGGTTGAACGCGATACGCTGACCCACGAAATCCTTGGTTCTATCTTGGCTCGCGAGGTGGCGGTATGACAGCGCGGCGGCTCCCGACCGGCGGGCGGATTGATCGGTCTAGCGAGGTCACCGTTCAATTCGACGGTCGAACTTTCCGCGCACATCCCGGCGATACTTTAGCCTCGGCTTTGCTTGCTGGCGGCCAGCGGGTTATAGCCCGCAGTTTTAAATATCACCGGTCACGCGGTCTAATTGCAGCGGGTGTCGAGGAGACTAACGCTCTCGTTCACCTTCGAGATGGTAATCGGCATGAGCCAAACGCACAGGCGACGATGGTGGAAGTCTTCGACGGCTTGGCGTCGACGCCTCAGAACGCCTGGCCGAGTCTCCAATTCGATATTGGAGCTGTTACCGGGATTATGTCTCGCTTCTTCGGGGCAGGCTTCTACTACAAGACCTTTGTGGGCCCTTTCAGCGGTACAAAATTCTGGATGTTCTGCGAGGCATTAATCAGAAAGGCGGCCGGCATGGGCCGGGCGTCGACGCTTCCAGATCCGGACCACTATGAAAAAGTCAATGCGTTCTGCGACGTTCTAATCGTCGGTGCAGGTCCTGCCGGAATTGCCGCTGCCCTCTCAGCCGGCCGCAAGGGCGACAACGTCATCCTAGTAGAACAGGACCGCGGCCTGGGCGGATCGCTTCTTAGTGAGCCGGCCGGTGCGCCCTCCGACGACTGGCTTGGCCAGGCACATGCCGAACTTAACGATCTTCCCAACGTTCGTGTTTTGACGCGTACGACTGCGTTCGGTGCCTACGACTGTGAGGTCTTCGGCCTCGTGGAGCGGGTGCAGGATCATGTATTCGCGCCTGCGTTGGGAAAGCCGCGGCAGCGCTATTGGATCGTGCGAACCAATCGGGTGGTCCTAGCGACCGGTGCGATCGAACGCCCGATGATTTTCGCCGGCAATGACGTGCCGGGCGTCATGCTCACCTCAGGCGTGCGTAGTTACCTGAACCGATATGCTGTGCTCGCAGGCGAGCGGATCGTCGTGGCAACTAACAATGACAGCGCCTACACGACCGCTATCGAACTCGCAAACGCAGGTGCCAAGGTAACAATCTGCGACTTACGCCGCGAAATCCCAGCTCAGCTCGGCGAGATCGCGGAGAGCGTCGGAATTGACCTGCGGCCCGGACATGCAGTCCTAAAAGCGGTGGGAGGCAAAGGCGTAAAAGCAGCACTTATTGCTCCCGTTACCCCAGAAGGCAAGGCAACCGGCAAAAGCGCACGGATCGCTTGTGATCTTGTCGCCGCATCCGGTGGCTGGGTACCAACGCTGCACCTTTGGAGCCAGCGCTTTGGAAAGCCCTTATATGCGAAGGAGCTGGACGCGTTTCTGCCACCGGCGGAGAAGGGCGCTTTCACATGCGTCGGCTCGCTCATCGGTTCCCCATCGCTCACAGAATCCCTCTCGCAGGGTCATAGAGCTGGTGGAGGCACGGGGAAAGAAACCGCGTTATTTGGCCGCGCGGATTTCTGGGGTCGCAATCTTATGCCGGTCGCCGTTATCACCGAGGCAGATGGCAGCACTCCGGGCAACGCGTTTGTGGACTTTCAACACGACGTGAAGCTCGCCGATATTGATCAGGCCCATCTTGAGGGATACGTCGCTGTCGAACATCTCAAGCGTTACACGACCTCCGGCATGGCTGCCGACCAAGGCAAGACTTCGAACCTCAACGCGCTTGCCCGCATGGCCGAATTGCGCGGTCTTACGATCCCCTCTGTCGGTACCACCACATTCCGCCCGCCCTATACCCCAGTGACGGTCGGCGCCATTG
>NZ_RZSR01000236.1:0-7093 GCF_004023265.1 Mesorhizobium sp. M1A.F.Ca.IN.020.06.1.1 | reverse complement strand
CTGAAGGAGATCGGCTATGACGGCGCGCTGACCAACGAGTTCGTCGCGCCGGTCGACCGCACGCCGGCCGCCCCCTATCCGGAGATGGTGGAGCGCAACCCGGTCGACATCTCGCCCGAGCAACTCAAATTCATCCAGGATCACGGCTCCAGCGTGCTCACCGAGAAGTTCTACACCGATCAGATGCGCATCACCGCCGAAACGCTGCTGCCGCTGATCAAGTAGACGGTCCGATTTGGAGCTTAGCCCTACCGTCCTGGCCGGGCGGCGGGCCGGGGATCAAGATGCGTATAAAAAGCGTCCAGGCCTGGTGGGTTCGTATACCGATCGAAGTCGCAAAGCAGCATCGCAGCGACTTCGGTCAGGTGACGACGTTCGACGCCGCCATCCTGCGCGTCGAGACCGACGACGGCCTGGTCGGCTGGGGCGAGGGCAAGAACGCCGCCGGCAGCGCCGGCAGCTATGGCGCGCTGGTCCACATGCTGAACCACGAAATTGCGCCGCAGCTCATCGGCCGTGATCCGGCCGATATCGGCATCATCTGGGAGATGCTCTACAACGGCGTGCGACACCACACGGCGGCCCATGCCGGCCATGCCATGCCCCAGCTGGCGCGGCGCGGCATGAGCGTGGCGGCGATCAGCGCGGTCGACATCGCGCTTTGGGACATCCTCGGCAAGTCGCTGGGGCAGCCGGTCTGGCGGCTGCTCGGCGGCCGCAAGGTCGAGCGCATGCAGGCCTATGCCTCGGGCGGCTGGGCGCCAGCCGATACCATCGGCGACCAGCTCAAATCCTATATCGCCAAAGGCGGTTTCAAGGCGCTGAAGATGCGCATCGGCGCCATGGACGGCGCCCCGCATATCTCGGCCGCGCGCGTCCGCGCCGCCAGGGAAGCGATCGGTCCTGACGTCGAACTGATGGTGGACGCGCACGGCACCTACACCGTCGCCGAGGCCAAGCGCTTCATCAGCCTCACCGCCGATCTCGATCTGGCTTGGTTCGAGGAGCCGGTGATCGCCGACGACAAGCACGGTATGGCCGAGGTGCGCGCGTCCGGTTCGACCCCGATCGCCACCGGCGAGAGCGAGGCGACCCGCTATGCCTTTCGCGATCTGGCCGTGCTGAAATCGGCCGACATCTTCCAGCCTGATCCCGCCTTCTGCGGCGGCATCAGCGAGGCGATGAAGATCGGCACCATCGCCAGCGCCTTCAACCTGCGCTTCGCGCCGCATCTGTGGGCCGGCGCGCCCTGCTTCTTCGCCGGACTGCATGTCTGCGCGGCTTCCCCCGCGACCTTCATCGTCGAGTATTCGCTGGGCGCCAATCCGATGATCCACGATCTCGTCGAGGAGACTGTCGAAGCAAAGGACGGTATGATAGCGATCCCTGAAAAGCCCGGATTGGGTTTCACCGTTTCGGAGCGATTCCTGGAGGCGCACGCGCTACGCATTTGACGATGAAAGAAAAGAACCTTCTTGCGGAACTCGCCGCCTATCTGTTCTCCAACTCGGACAAGGAGTCGGGCCGCACGCCGTCGGAGCGCGAGCTGGCGGAGCATTTCGCCGTCAGCCGCGGCCAGATCCGCGAGGCGCTTGCCATCCTCGAAGCGATGCGCATCGTCGAGCGCCGCGCCAAGTCCGGCATCTATATCGATACCAAGCAGGCGAGCGTGGAAGCGTTAGCGCTTTTCGCCCGCGCGGGCCTGCCGCTGGATCCGGTGCAGATCTACGAGACCGTCGAGCTGCGCAAGATCCACGAGATCAAGGCGGCCGAGCTTGCCTGCTCACGCGCCACCGAGGAGAATTTCGAGCGGCTGCGCGAGATCCTGAAGGCTTCCGAGGAGCGCATCGCCGCCGGCGAAGGCCTCGCCAAGGAAGACCGCGAGTTCCACCTCGAGATCGTGCGAGCGACCAAGAACGGCGTCTTTCACAACATCTGCAGCGTCTACTACCTGATGGGCGAGCAGCGCCTGCCGATCTATTTCAACGATCTGGAGCGCAGCATGCGCTCGCATGCCGAACACATCCAGATCTACGAGGCGCTGTTGCGCCGCGACGGCAACCTCGCCCAGGCGCTGATGAGTGCGCACCTGCAAGGGGCCGAGAGCTACTGGAAGGGGATCATCGAAGGTCGCTGGACCGAGCCGAAAAGCGCGGCGCTCGAAAGGGCCTGAGCTTCATGCGCAAGATCCTGTCGACGCACCCGCTACATCCGCGCGCGACAGGCATGCTGGCGGGAGCCGGCCGGCTGGTCGTCGCCTCCGCGCTCGATGCAAAAACGCTGGCTGCCGAGGCGAAAGACGCCGACATCGTCATCGTCCGAGCGCCGCTGCCGCCGGAGCTGTTCGCAGGCGCGTCCCTGTTGCGCGCCGCGATCCGCCATGGCGCGGGACTGGACATGATCCCGGTCGAGGCGGCCACCGCCGCCGGCGTGCTGGTGGCGAACGTGCCGGCCGTCAATGCCCGCTCAGTGGCCGAACATGTGGTGTTCACGGCGCTGGCGCTGCTCAGGCGCTTCCGCATCATGGATCGCGACCTGCGCGCCAAGGGCTGGCTCGCCGGGCGCGAGCACGCCAATTCAACCAGCGAGCTCGCCGGCAAGACGATCGGCATTGTCGGCCTCGGCGCCGTCGGCCAGGCCGTCGGCCACATCGCCGCGCACGGCTTCGACCTCAAGGTCGTGGCGACGACGCGCAGCCTGCGCCCGGCGCCCGAGCGCGTCGGTTTCCTGTCGATAGACGCGCTGGTCGAGCAGAGCGACATCATCGTGCTCTGCTGCCCGCTGACCGAGGAGACGCGCGGCCTGATCAGCCGCGAGCGCATCGCCCGCATGAAGCCCAATGCGCTGTTGATCAATGTCTCGCGCGGGCCGGTGGTCGATGACGAGGCGCTGATTGAAGCGCTGCGAAAAGGCCGTATCGGCGGTGCGGCGCTCGACGTCTTTGCGACCCAGCCGCTGCCGCCGAGCCATCCCTATTTCAGCTTCGACAACGTCATCATCACTCCGCATATGGCCGGCATCACCGAGGAATCGATGATGCGCATGGGCGTCGGCGCTGCGAACGAGGCCTTGCTGGTGCTTGCCGACAAGCTGCCGGTCAACCTGCGGAATCCGGAAGTGATCGAGCGTTACCGTCGGCGCTTTCCGGCCGACTGATTGCGCCGCTGCACCACCTCAACCGCTCAGCAAAGCCTCCACCGCGGCAGCAATTCCGAGCAGACGTCGGTCGTGCCCATGCCTCGCCACCAGCATCAGCCCGGCCGGCAGCTTGGTGCCCGGCATCGGCAGCGAGATTGCACAGAGATCGAACTGGTTGGCGACCTGCGTGTTGCGCAGGAGCAAGCCTTCCGTCCTGTCGCGTAGCGCTTCGTCGCCGGCCATCGCCACGATCGACGGCGCGACCATCGGCACGGTCGGCAGAGCAAGCGCGTCGACCGCTTGCAGCCGTTCCGTCATGGCCGCGACCAGTTCCGCCCGGCGACGGATTGTCCTGATATAGGCGGAAGCGGGAACCGTCCGCGCGCGCGACAAAGGCCCGCTGACATGTGGGTCGACGGGCACCGAGGCCCCGGTCGCCAGCCAGTCGGCATGCACCTCCGCACCCTCCATCGACGCGATCGAGGCGCGCATGGTCGCCGCGCGCATCCCGCCAATGAGGTCATCGATCGATAGATCGGCAACGCGCGCCCCTGCCCGCTCCATCTGGCTGGTGCACGCCTCAAAGGCCGCGGCGACGTCGGCTTGCGTGTCATCAAAGAGCCGGCCGCGCGGAACACCGATGCGCAGACCGGCGAGCGGGATCGGATGAAGCGCCATCGGCTCCTCCCCCGCCATGATCGCGTCGGCAACCGCGCAATCACCGACGCTGCGGGCGAGCGGCCCGATCGAATCCAGTGTCGCCGACAACGGAAAGGCGCCGTCCAAAGGCACGCGCCGGGCCGTCGGCTTGAAGCCGACGACGCCGTTGAGCGAGGCCGGGATGCGAACCGAGCCGCCCGTGTCCGAGCCGATCGAGATCTGGCTGCTGCCTTCGCCCACCGCAACGCCGGCGCCCGATGAAGAACCGCCCGGGATCAGGCTGGCATCCGCCGCATTGCCCGGTGTGCCGTAGTGCAGGTTGTCGCCGATCGCGGTGAAGGCGAATTCGGTCATGTTGGTCTTGCCGAGGATCACTGCGCCCGCCTGGCGCAGCCGGCGCACGATCGCCGCGTCCTGCGCGGCGGGCTGAGCACCGGCGAGCATCGCCGAGCCTGCCCGGGTCGGCTCGCCGGCGACATCGAACAGATCCTTGATCGACACGACCACGCCATCGAGCGGCCCGAGGCAGACCCCGGCTCTTTGCCGCGCGTCGGCTGCATCCGCTGCGGCGAGCGCCGCCTGCGCATACTGCTTGACGTAGACCTTTTCGTCAGCCGCGCGATTGGCAAGACGTGACAGGATGATTTCGAGACGGTCGCGCACGGATTGCATGTCGATGTCGGACTCCGCAAGGATGCAACGTCTTTTAAGGCAGCCAATTTGGCTAGCGGATGGATAACCCGGCAAGGGTGCCTTTGCACCTGCCAGCGATAGGAAGAGACTGATGCTGTACAAAGGCAGTTGCCACTGCGGCAAGGTGGCTTTCGAGGTCGCAGGCGAGCTCGGCGGCGCGGTGCGCTGCAACTGCTCGATCTGCGCGCGCAAGGGGGCGCTGCTCTGGGCCGTGCCACACGCCAGCATGCGCCTGGTTGCCTGGGGCGACGACCTCGGCAAATACACCTTCGGCAAGGGCTCGATCGCGCATCGCTTCTGCCGGACCTGCGGCATCCATCCCTTCGCCGAGGATGTCAGTCAAGGCAGCGAGCGCAGCGCCTACATCAACATCAATTGCCTCGACGGCATCGATCTCGCCGCTATCGAGGTTTTCGAGTTCGACGGCCGCTCGGCTTAGCCCAGACTGCATCGCCCTGCCGACAAGCCGGCCGTACCGGCTGGCTTGTCGGCGTCCAAGGTTATTCAGCCTGTTTCGGCCCGACGGCGAAAGTCACCAGCGCTGCGAGCAGCGTTGCCATGGCACCGTAGCCGAATGCGCTGGCGACGCCGGCATGGTCGACCAGCAGGCCGCCGAAGACTGCGCCCAGCGCGATCGCCACCTGGAACGTCGCGACCATCAGGCCGCCGGCGCTCTCGGCCTGGTCGGGAGCGGCGCGCACCAGCCAAGTCTGCAGCCCGACCGGCACCGCGCCGAAGGCAAAGCCCCATGCCGCAACTGCGATTGCCGCAATCACCGGTGAAGCGCCGATGGTGAGCATGGCAAGCGCCGACAGCGCGATCAGCAGCGGCGCCAGTCCGACCGCAAGCTTCAGATTGCGCTCGGCCAGGAAAGCGCCGGCGAAATTGCCGAAGAAGCCGCCGATGCCATAGGCGAGCAGAACCAGCGAGATGGTCTCGATCGGCATGACCGGCACCGTCTCCAGGAATGGCCGCACATAGGTGAAGCCGGCAAACTGTCCCGAGGCGACGAGCAGCACGACCAGCAGGGCGATGCGGATCGTCCGCCGCTTCAGTACCTCGATCAGCGTGCGAAAGCTCGCCACGGCCGTCGGCGGCAGGCTGGGGATGGTGGCAAGCTGTACGAGCAGCGTCAGCGCGCCGACGACCGCCGCGATCATGAAGGCCGTACGCCAGCCCCAGATGTCGCCGACATAGGCGCCGACCGGCGCCGCGGTGACGGTCGCCACCGATACGCCGGTCAGGATGATCGACATTGCGCGCGGCATCAGCCGCATCGGCACCAGTCGCATCGCCATGGCGGCCGACATCGACCAGAAGCCGCCGAGCGCGACGCCCAGCACCACGCGGGCAAGAAGCAGCATTGTGAGCGAGGAGGCGAAGGCGGCAAGCAGGTTGGAGACGATCAGAAGCAAGGTGAGCAGCCACATGACCAGCCTGCGGTCCAGCCGCTTGGTGACGATGGCCATCGTGGGTGCTGCGATCGCGCCGACGACGGCCGTCGCCGTCACGGCCTGGCCGGCGGCGCCTTCGCTGACGCCGAGATCCTGCGCCAGCCGCGTCAGCAGGCTAGCGGGCAGAAATTCGGCGGTCACCAACCCAAACACGCCGAGCGCCAGCGAGACCACCGCGCCCCATACAGGCTCGCTTCGCTCCTCGGCTTCGGTTCTATCGAGAACAGCGGCATCGATGACGCCTGTGGCGGGTTCGGTCATGGGAAATCTCCGATCTGTTTTGCGGCGCCATTTGGAAGACCGCCAGTTCGGGATCCACCCGTTGCAGGCCTGGCGCGCGACGCTGCAGTGCAACATAGGGAGTGACCGGCTGGAGTTTCCATGCTAGAAACGCCGGAATGAATTACAATTCGTCCAAAACCACATTCCCGGCGTCCGGCGATCCGCTGACCGACATGCTGCGCGGATTGCGGCTCGACGGCGTCGACTATGGCCGCTGCGTGCTGGGCGAACCGTGGGCCGTTTCCTTCCCCGCGCAGAAGGCGGCGCGGTTCCATTTCATCGGCCAACAGGGCTGCTGGCTGTTCTCACCGGCCAAGGAATGGATCGAGCTCTCTGTCGGCGACGCGCTCTTGATCCCGCGTGGCGATGAGCATGTGCTGGCGAGCGCGCCGGGCGTTCCGCCCGTGCCGATCGGCCGCTACACGATCGAGCCGGTCTGCGAGAACATCTATGACGTCTCCAACGGCTGCGACGGCTGCAAGACCTTGCTGTTTTGCGGCAGCATGCATTTCAATCTCGACGGCTCGCATCCGCTGCTCGACATGATGCCCGACCTGATGCAGGCGCATAAGCTGATGGCGAACGCGCCGGGCATCCAGCATCTGCTCGATGCGATGGCTGGCGAGGTGACGATGGACCGGGTCGGCTCGGGCGGCATTCTCGCCCGCCTGGCTGACGTGCTCGCCGCCACAATCATCCGCTCCTGGGTAGAGAACGGCTGCGGCGACGCGACCGGATGGATCGCCGCGGTGCGCAATCCTGACGTCGGCAAGGTGCTCGCCGCTATTCATCTGCAGCCCGACCGGGATTGGACGGTCGGGGCCCTGGCCCGATTGATGGGCGCGTCTCGCTCCGCCTTCGCGCAG
>NZ_RZSR01000235.1:0-7099 GCF_004023265.1 Mesorhizobium sp. M1A.F.Ca.IN.020.06.1.1 | reverse complement strand
TCTTCATTCCGATCAGCGGCTGGATGGCGGACCGGTTCGGGGCCAAGAAGGTGTTTCGCGCCGCGATCGCCGTCTTCATTGCCGGCTCGGTCGCCTGCGCCTTCTCCAATTCGCTGCCGGCCTTCGTGGTGTCGCGTTTCCTGCAAGGCATGGGCGGCGCCATGATGACGCCGGTCGGGCGCCTGGTGCTGGTGCGCGCGACGCCGAAGAGCGAGCTGGTCGCGGCGATGTCATGGCTGACGGTGCCGGCGCTGGTCGGGCCGTTGGTCGGCCCGCCGATCGGCGGCTTCATCACCACCTATTTCACTTGGCACTGGATCTTTTTGATCAACGTGCCGATCGGGCTTTTGGGCATCTGGCTTGCCACCCGCTATTTGCCGGAAACCGACCCCGCCAAAACGCCGCCGCTCGACTTCCCGGGCTTCGTGCTCAGCGGCCTCGCGGCGTCCGGCATCGTCTTCGGCCTCTCGGTGGTCAGCCTCCCCGCTTTGCCGCCGATCGCCGGCTTCATTACCGTTGCCGTCGGCCTGGTTTCGGGCGTGCTTTATCTGCTGCATGCTCGGCGCGCCAGGAACCCGCTGTTGGCGCTGGAGCTCTTCAGAAACCAGGTGTTCCGCTCCTCCGTGCTCGGCGGCTCGCTGTTCCGCATCGGCATCGGCGCGGTGCCTTTCCTGCTGCCGCTGATGTTCCAGATCGGCTTCGGGCTGACGCCATTCCAGTCCGGTATGATCACCTTCGTCTCCGCGGTCGGCGCCATCGGCATGAAGTTCGTCACCGCGCTGCTCTTCAGGCTCGCCGGGTTCCGGCGGGTGCTGGTCTGGGGATCGCTGATCGCCGCCGGCTCGATTGCCATCTACGGCCTTTTCACCCCCGCAACCCCCTATGCACTGATGCTCGCGATCCTTTTGGTCGGCGGCTTCATCCGCTCGATGTTCTTCACCGGCGTCAACGCGCTGTCCTACGCCGAAGTATCGACCGCCGACACCAGCAAGGCGACGCCGATCGTTGCCGTGTTCCAGCAGTTGTCGATCGCGCTCGGCGTGGCGCTGGCCGGCGGCATCCTCGAAGTGTCGACTTCGATCCATGGCGGCCCGCTGACGCTTGGCGATTTCCACATCGCCTTCTTCATCGTCGCGGCGGTTTCGGCGGTGGCATCGCTGACCTTCATGCGGCTGGCGCCGGACGCCGGCAATGCGGTGTCGGGACATGGCAAATTGACGACGCCGAAGACGCTGGAGGCGGTGGGGACCGCGGGGAAATGAGCGCCACCTTTCCCTTCTCTCCTGACAAGGGGAGAAGGTTAGGCGCTACCCCTTGAACTCCTTCGCCAGCAGGTAAAGCTCCACCGACTCGTCGCGCGAGGCCGGCGGCTTCACATGATGAACCGAGCGGAAATTCTGCTTGAGCCGCGAGAGCAGCTCGTTCTCGGCCCCGCCCTGAAAGGTCTTGGCGAGGAAATGGCCGCCGGGCTTCAAAACCTGCAGGGCGAAATCCGCCGCCACTTCGCACAAATGCATGGTGCGCAGATGATCGGTCCGGCGATGCCCGGTGGTGGGGGCAGCCATGTCCGACAGCACGACATCGGGCTGACCGCCGAGCGCCTCTGACAGCTTTTGCGGCGCGTCGTGATCGAGGAAATCCAACTGCAGGATGACAGCGCCCGGCACCGCGTCCATCTCAAGATAGTCGATGCCGACGACATGCGGGTTTTCCGCGCTCGATTTCGTGCGGGCCGCCGCCACCTGGCACCAGCCGCCGGGCGCGGCGCCGAGGTCGATCACCTTCATGCCGGGTCTCAAAAGATGATGCTTGTCGTCGATCTCGGTGAGCTTGTAGGCGGCGCGCGAACGGTACCCATCGGCCTTGGAGCGCTGCACATAAGGGTCGTTCATGTGCCGCTCGAGCCAGCGGCGCGAGGATTCCTTCAGGCCGCTCTTCTTCTTGATCCGGGTCTTCAACACGCGCATGCCGGCCGAGCCCGGCTTCTCTGGCTTCCTGCTCATTGTCGGCCGCGCCCGTCATGACGCCAGACGCCGTCATCGGCCATCAGTTCGCTCAATATGCCTTCGCGCAAGCCGCGGTCGGCGACCCGCAGCCGCTCCGACGGCCACACGCCGCGGATCGCTTCCAGGATGGCGCAGCCGGCAAGCACCAGGTCGGCGCGGTCGGCGCCGATGCAGGGATTGGCGACGCGCTGCTGGAAATCCCAGCCGATCAGTTTTTCCACCATGCGGTCGACGCTCTGACGGTCCATCCACAGCCCGTCGACGCGGCGGCGATCGTAGCGCTCGAGGTCGAGATGGACGCCGGCCAGCGTCGTCACCGTGCCGGAGGTGCCGAGCAGATGGAAATTCGGACTGGCGAGCACATGCGCGAGCCGGTCGCGCCCGTCGAAGGCTTTGAGCCGCACCGCAACGTCATCGACCATGGCGGCGAAGGTCTCGCGCGTCACCGTGCGACCGCCGAAACGTTCGGCGAGCGAGACGACACCCACGGGCAGCGACGTCCAGGAGACGATGTGGTTGGCAAGCTGCGGCGAGCGTTGGCCGCGCGTGAGGTCGATCAATGCGATCTCGGACGAGCCGCCGCCAATGTCGAACAGCACCACGCCGCGCGTTTCGCGCTCGACCAGCGAGCCGCAGCCAGAGACGGCCAGCCGGGCCTCGGTCTGGCGATCGATGATCTCCAGCTTCAGACCGGCCTCGCGCTCGACCCGTTCGAGGAAGTCGACGCCGTTTTCGGCCGAGCGGCAGGCCTCGGTGGCGATCAGCCTCGCCTTCCTGATCTTGCGGTTGCGCAGCTTGTCTCCGCAGACCTTCAACGCCTCGACGGCACGGTCCATGGCCGCCTGGCCGAGCCGCCCGCTGGCCGAAAGCCCCTCGCCCAGCCTGACAATGCGCGAGAACGCATCGATGACGCGGAACTGGCCGTGGCGGGCGGGCACCGCGACCAGCAGCCGGCAATTGTTGGTGCCGAGGTCGAGCGCTGCGAATACCGGCAGTTCCTGATGCGACGGGCGCGCGCCATTTGGAAGCGACGGTCGCGGCTGGGGGACGATCGGCGCGGGTTCAGGCGCAAGGCTGGCGGGAGCGGCGACGGGCCCCGGCGAGGGTATTCCGCCGTTCTCATCACGTGCGAAAACCTTGCGGCCTCGCCTGCGCTTGCGGCGCTTGCGCGTTTTGCCTTTCGGGTTCTCGCCTTGATTGTCGGCATGTCTTGCGTGCGCGCCCGCATGGCGGCTGAAACGCCCCGCGGGCGGGCCCGCCGGTACCGCCGGCGATGCCCCGGACACGCCCACTGCCGACGCGCCCGCGCCGGTATCGTGGTCTTCCACTTCAATTCCTTTCGGCGCCGCGCGAACCAGCAAGGACGCAGCAGGCACCTCGATTTGTTCAAGTTGAGAACAGACTAGCAGCGCGCTTTGCAATCACCAAGAGCGCATGGCCCGATTTTTGGCGCCGTCACGCAGGGGCCACCTCATGCCGGTTGAATAGCCGGCTTCAATCAGGCATGTCTCAATGAGACTTGGAACGGGTTTGGACGACATCATAGCAATGAGCTTAATCGCATGACGACGACGCCATGAACTGGACGCGCTATTTCTGGCCGGTCATCGGCGTAGCGGCCGTGGTGTTCTCGCTCTGGCTGCTCATCCATGAGTTGCGCGGCATCTCACTCGACGATGTTTGGGCCGGTATCGTCGCCATCCCCCCGCGCGCCTGGGTGCTGGCGGCGCTGAGCTCGGTCGTCGCCTATGCCTCCCTCGCCGGCTACGACCACATTGCGCTGCTCCATATCGGCAAGAAAGTTTCGTGGCTGTTCGTCACGCTCTGCTCCTTCACCACCTATGCGCTGTCGCACAATATCGGCGGCTCGGTGCTGTCTGGCGCGGTGATCCGCTACCGCGCCTATGGCACCCGGGGGCTGACCGGCCAGGATGTCGGCGTGCTGGTGGCGATCTGCTGGATCACCTTCGTGCTCTCCAGCCTGCTTGTCGGGGGTCTCGTGCTGGTGCTGGGGCCGGAGATCGTCGACCGTTTCACCACGACCCCGCACCACGAGTTGGCAACAGCCGCCGGCCTCGCCATGCTGATCCTGGTTGCGGTCTATGTGTTCTGCAGCTGGCTGCATCTGAGGCCGCTCAAGGTCGGCAGCTTCCAGCTGCATTACCCGGCACTGCCGATCGTGGCGCGGCAATTGCTGATCGGCCCGGTCGAGCTGCTCGCGGCGGCGGCCATCATCTACTTTGCCTTGCCGGCGGCCGGCAATCCCGGCTATTTCGTCGTGCTCGGCGTCTTCATGATATCCTTTTCGGTCGGGTTGCTGTCGCATGCGCCGGGCGCGCTCGGCGTCTTCGAGGTGGTCTTCCTGGCCGGACTGTCGCACATGGATCCGGTCGGCGTGCTCGCCGCACTCCTGGTGTTCCGCCTGTTCTACCTGATCATCCCGCTGCTGATCGGGCTCGGCGTGGTGCTGTTCTTCGAGCATTCGCAATACAGCCGCGGCGAAGGCTGAGCGTCCCCGTGCGGCCCGCGATCGAATGAGAAAAAGGCTGCGGTTGAACTGCGGCGCGGGGTTGACTATTTTCGGATGGCGGCTACAAGGCAGCGCTCGCGGCGCTTGAGCCGCCCGCTTCGCGCGATACCGACCGCGCCTGCTGGGGAATAGGTTAACGGTAGACCAGCGGACTCTGACTCCGTTAGTCCTGGTTCGAATCCAGGTTCCCCAGCCAAACAAATTCAAGGACTTAGCACCAAAACCGCCCTAAAATTCATGTTGCTAACCGATAGCAACACGTGGGAACGCAAGCCATTGATTTGTAAAGAGTGGCAACGAATTTTGTAATGCGTCGCAACGGACGGAGGCGGCGAATAGCAACATGGATAGCAACATGAAAAGGCCCGCCTCCCCTTTCGAAGAGGCGGGCCTCGCGCGGCGCGTCGACTTTGGGTTACGGATGATCAACGGCCGGCGCGATTGTTCGCTACGCGGAAGCGGCCAAGCCGCCAAGATCCGCCAAGCTGAACCACTCATTCACGACGCTGTCCTCGCGGCGGAATTGAACTAGATAGGTGACGCCGCCGCCCGGAAAGCGCGACGTCCCTACCACCGCGCCGGAAAGCGATACGCGCTCGCCAAGCGGCAATTCGTGCTGGCGGGCAATGGGTGCGTGCATGTTCATCGAAGTTCTCCAGACGGCCTCGCAGGCCTCACCGGTAGGGCACCGGCAGCCGGGGGTGCGAGCGACCTGGAGAGTCGCGGCAAGCTTTTAGGCACGGCCTTGGACATAGCTTGCCACCCCGGCCGAGCGGCTTTGCCGCTTTATCTTTTGTACAGGAAACCCCTTCCCTTGCAAACAAGGTCGCCTAGATTCGGAGTTTTGTCAAACCGCAATCACAGATTATTTTTGGGAGTTATTTTGCGGCATATGCGAAAACGCCTATTTTGACTTTGTACAATAGGCGAAACCGCCTAAGTATTCTCCGCTGGACTCCAACGTTGTTCTGTGGAATCCATCTCGCATCACTTCCTGCGAGAGAGTGCCATGGACCGTACATTCGAAGATTTAGCCCACATCCTGACCACGCCACGTCGCCGCTTTCCGTACGGCGCCATTCTGCTGCGCCTGGCCGAGAGCCTCGCGACAGGGCTGGCGATCGGCCTTGGTATTGCCGCTGGGCACGTGCTGGCGGGTTAAGCCGAACACCCGCGAACTGGCCAGTTGCGCCGCTGACTTTCCTCAAATAGAGACGCTTTGTCAGACAAAAGGGACACCCCACGCATGGCCGACCAGACCGACACCGATGGCTCTGAACTAGTGGAGCTTACCGCGGACATCGTCTCCGCTTACGTTAGCAATAATCCCATCCCGGTAACCGGCTTGGCGGATTTGATCGCGTCGGTGCATTCCTCGCTCACTGGCATCGGCCGCCCAAGCGCAGCCCTGCTGCCAAAGCAGGAGCCTGCGATCACTCCGAAGCGTTCGGTGTCCCCCGATCACATCGTCTGCATCGAGGACGGCAAGAAGTTCAAATCGCTCAAGCGGCACCTGATGACTGATCACGGCCTCACGCCGGAACAGTATCGCGCGAAATGGAACCTGCCGGCAGACTACCCCATGGTGGCGCCGAACTACGCTGCCCAGCGCTCTGAATTGGCGAAGGCCAGCGGGCTGGGACGGAAGCCTGTCGCCAAGCCGGCGAGGAAGGCCTCGGTAAACCGGGGCGCGAGAATCTAGAAACCCGCGCGGCATAGCCCTGGCTATGTAAGTTGCCCCGCCATTCCGATGCTAGAACGAAAAGAGAACAAAATGCTTGTGGGAAAAGCCAGCCTTGGCGGGCGGAGCGACTCGACAAACAGTATATTGGGAATTGCTAGGTCGGGCTTGCGGCGTCCTCGCCAAGAGTAAGCGCCGCAGCCCTCTTTCACCTAGCTGGCACGGGCGGGCGGGAGGTAGTTGGTTGGACAACTACCTCCCGCTTTACCGTGTACACGATAATGGTGGTGCTTCGCCCTTTTCGCAACTCACATTCAACCGCCAGCGGACCTTGTCCACTATCGATATCCATTTCCGCATATTAGCGCTAGCTTGACTAAGTCGCCAACCGCCCCAGACTCCACATAATGGCAAAGGGCATCAACATAGGCGACGAGGTCGCAATTACCGCCAAGGTACGCAGACGGGTCACTGAGGACCGCGTGAGCGTGTCGATCCCCTCCTACGGCCAGCCTCATTCCATCGTTGATCGAATCTCCAAGGTCAAGCAGGGCCAAGAGATCGAGCTGCGAGGCGATGTCACGCGTGTCGACGAGGGCAAGGTGACAATCAATCTTGGCGTGCCCGTAACCGTGAATGCCGATACGGTGAGGCTGGTCACGCCCTATAAGCCGCCGACGAGAAAGGCGCCGCTGGTGGACAAGGCGACGTGAGGCTGGTGCGAGAAGACTCGTTGACGCGGTCCTGCCTCATATTAGCGGCTGCTTGTAAATAAAGCGAAGTAGGAAGATAATGCGGGCCGCGAGGAGCTTTTGAGGGAGAGTTCCAGTGCGTTGGCCCTTAGTTGTGACTGCGCTTATTGTTGGTTTCATCCTTTGGGAT
>NZ_RZSR01000234.1:0-7110 GCF_004023265.1 Mesorhizobium sp. M1A.F.Ca.IN.020.06.1.1 | reverse complement strand
GCCGATCCTTCTGCTGGCGCTGGCGGCCAGCGTCTTTTCCTTTGCCGTCGATAACGGCGTCGATCCCTATGCCAGGCAGAAGAACCGGCAGCTGGTGGCGGCCTCGCGCGCCGACCTTCTGTCACTGATCATCCAGGAAGGCACCTTCCGTAAGATCGACGACGGCCTGTTCCTGCAGATCGGCGAACGGCTCCCCGACAACAAGCTCGGTGGCATCTTCGTCGCCGATTCGCGCGAGGAAGGCGCCAACCTCACCTATTACGCAAAGACCGGCAGCATCGTCGAAAAAGGCGACGAGAAGGTGCTGATGATGAATGACGGCGTCATCAACCGCAAATCGGTGACCGGCGACCTTTCCGTCATCCGTTTCACCTCCTACGCCTTCGACCTGTCGGCCTTCATGTCGGCGGCGAACGAGATCACGCTGCTGCCCAAGGACCGGACGACGCCATACCTGCTCGACCCGGATCCCAACGACAAGATGTACCAGCGCAATCCGGGCAGCTATACGGCCGAGGTCAACCAGCGCTTCTCCGAATGGTCCTATTCGCTGGTCTTCGCGCTGATCGCGCTTGCGGTCGCAGGCGACGCGCGCTCGCACCGCGAGGCGCGCATCCATCCGCTGATCACCGCCATCGCAATCGCCCTTTTCGTCCGCTGGCTTGGCTTCTTCGCCGCCGGCAAGGCCGACAAGGTCTGGTACTACGCTTATATGGTCTACGCCGTTCCGATCGTGGCGTCGGCGGTCTCCGCCTGGTTCATCGTCTCGTCGCGGAGCATGGAACTGCCCGCCGCCTGGGCCGACTGGATGACGAATGTCGCCGGTCGCGTGAGCGAGGGCTGGACGGCGCTCAAGCTGTGGCTCGCCCGCCGCGGCACCTCCGGCCAGGGAGCCTGACGATGGGCTGGACGCTGGGCCGCTATTTCTTCTTCCGCTACGTGTCGATCACCATCTGGTTCTTCCTCGGCCTTTTGGCGCTGGTATTCCTGATCGATTTCACCGAACTTTCGGGGCGCACGACCGGACTGCCGGGCTTCACCTACGGCACCGCCTTCGCCATTTCGGCGCTGAGGATGCCGATGATCATGCTGCAGACGGTGCCTTTCGTCGGGCTGTTTTCGGCGATGGCGACGCTGGTGTCGCTCAACCGCCGCTACGAGCTCGTCATCGCGCGCTCGGCCGGGGTTTCGGCCTGGCAGTTTCTGTTCCCGTGCTGCGTCGGCGCGCTGATGTTCGGCCTGCTGTCGGTCGGCGTGCTCAACCCGATCGCCGCGCACGGCTTTTCCTGGTCGGAGCAGATGGAAAACCAGCTGCGCGCCGGCAAGTCTAACGCCGTCACGGAGGACACGACGCCCTGGCTGAGGCAAAAGACCAACTCCGGCGACACCATCATCGGCGCCCGCGCCATCCTCAACCAGGGGCTGGAAATGGCGGACGCGGTATTCTTCGTCCTCGACCAGCAGGGCAACATCGTCGAGCGCAAGGACGCCGCGCGCGCCTTCCTGCGCGACGGCTACTGGGAATTGCAGGACGTCAAGCTGTTCAAGGACGGCAACATCCGTGCCGAGGCTTCCGACCGCGTGGCCACCAACCTCAAGCCGGAATTCGTGCAGGAACGCCTGGCTCGCCCGGAAACCATTCCGTTCTACGAGCTGCCGGCAAAGATCGAGGTTGCCCGCTCCTTCGGCCTCAAGGCAAATGCCTTCGCCATGCAGTTTGATTCGCTGGTGGCGTTGCCGTTTCTCCTCGTCGCCATGACGCTGATTGCGGCAACAGTTTCAATGCGATTTGCGCGGATGGGGCAGTCGGCGACGATGATTCTGGGTGGCGTCCTGGCCGGCTTTCTGCTTTATGTCGTTTCGGTACTGGTCAAGGCATTCGGGGTCGCCGGATTCGTGCCTACAATGGTGGCTGCATGGGTTCCGGTTCTCGTGGCTATGTTCTTCGGGGTGACTTTTCTGCTATACAAGGAAGACGGCTAGTGAGGGAGGCTGGTTTGCGCAGCCATAGGCAGGCCGGCCTGGCACGCCTTTATGGGGCGACAGCCTTGGCATGTTTGTTCGCTTGCGTGGTACCGACGGTGCCGGCGCTGGCGCAGACCATCACGGCGAAGCCTGTTCCCTCCGGCACACAGATGCTGCTGGCCGCCGATACGCTCGTCTATGACAACGACAAGCACACCGTGACGGCCGTCGGCGGCGTGCAGATCGACTATGGCGGCAACAAGCTCGTCGCCCAGCGAGTGGTGTACAACCGCGATACCAAGCGCCTCGTCGCCAGCGGCGCCGTCGAGCTCATCAACAGCGACGGCACCAAGATCAATTCCGAGCATATCGACATCACCGAGGATTTCGCCGACGGCTTCGTCAACGCGCTGCGCGTCGAGACGGTCGAGAAGGCCTATTTCGCCGCCGAAAGCGCCGAACGCATGGGCGGCGTGCTGACGACATTCCACAACGGCATCTACACCGCTTGCGAGCCTTGCGAGGACAAGCCCGACTCGGCACCGACATGGCGCGTCAAGGCGAGGAAGATCATCTGGAACGGCGAGAAGAAGACGGTTCGCTTCGAGAATGCGAATTTCGAGTTCTTCGGCTATCCGCTTGCCTATTTGCCAGCCTTCGAGATCGCCGACCCGACGGTCAAGCGCAAGAGCGGCTTCCTGATCCCCGGCATCGTCTACAACAACAACCTCGGCGTCGGCCTCAAAGTACCCTACTATTTCGCGCTCTCGCCGACCTATGACCTGACCGTCACCGGCAGCGGCTACACCAAGCAGGGCTTCCTCGGCGAGGCCGAATGGCGGCAGCGCTTCAACAATGGCGAATACAGCCTGAAAATCGCCGGCATCAATCAGCAGGATCCGGACGCCTTCATCGGCACGGGCAATCGCTTTACCGTCGATTCGGGAGAGCCAAACGATCCCAACAAGTTCCGCGGCATGATGGGCACCAAAGGCCAGTTCGCCATCAACGAGCGCTGGAACTTCGGCTGGGACGTGCTGCTGCAGACCGACAAGAATTTTTCGCGCACCTATAACATCGACGGCTACAACGACCTCGTCCACCAGTCGTCGATCTATCTGACGGGCCTGAGCGACCGTAATTATTTCGACGTCAGGGCAATGCGATTCGAGGTGCAGGAAGACACGCTGTCCAGCGACCCGACGGCGCGCTCCGCCAAGCAGCCCTGGGTGCTGCCGTCGTTCGACTACGCCTATATTCCCGACATGTCGGTGGCGGGCGGGCAGTTGTCGCTCAATGTCAATGCGCGCGTCATCAGCCGGGACCGGCTGGACGCGGTGCTGGCCAATCCGCTCGACGACACTTCCATTAACAACGTGCGCGGCCTCGAGGGCCAGTCCAGCCGGTTGACGGCGGAGGCCGAATGGAAGCGCACCTTCACCACCGATGACGGACTGCAGCTGACGCCGCTGCTCGCCTTCCGTGGCGACGCCGGCTATGTGTCGACCACATCCGAATCGCTGGCGGCGGTCAACCAGATGGCGGCGAATCTCGGCGAGGATGTCGACATGCGCTCCTCGCTCGCCCGCTACATGGCCACGCTCGGCCTGGAGATGCGCTGGCCACTCCTGTTCTCGATGTCGAACTCCAGTCATGTCCTGGAACCGACAGCGCAGATCTTCGTGCGGCCGAACGAGCAATATGTCGGCGGGCTGGCCATTCCGAACGAGGACGCGCAGAGCTTCGTCTTCGACGCCACGACCCTGTTCGAGCGCGACAAGTTCTCCGGCTACGATCGCATCGAAGGCGGCACGCGCGCCAATGTCGGCTTCCGCTACTCCGGCGCCTATGGAAACGGCTGGGGCACCAACGCCATCTTCGGCCAATCCTACCAACTGGGCGGCGAGAACTCCTTCGACGCGCCGGACCTCGTCAATGTCGGCGCCTATTCGGGCCTGCAGACCGCCAAGTCCGACTATGTCGGCCTCATCGGCTTCAACAGCCCGAGCGGCTTCTCCGGCTCGCTCAGCGGCCGGTTCGACGAGCAGACATTCGAGGTCAGGCGCGCGGAGATCAAGGCGGCCTATTCCGGCCTGCCGGTTTCGCTCAGCGCCAAATATGCCTTCATCCAGGCGCAGCCGCTCTACGGCTTCGCCACGGACCGCCACGAGGTCACGCTCGGAGCCTCTACGCACCTGGCCGAGAGCTGGCGGGTCTTCGGCACCGGCACCTACGATCTGGAGACAAGCGTCCTGGTTAAGGACGGCGTCGGCTTCGCCTATAACGATTCCTGCTTCACCTATGTGATGACGTTCTCGCAGACGCGCGATACGGTCACCAAGGAGGTGTCGCAGAATATCGGCTTCAACCTGTCGTTCCGCACGCTCGGCGATTTCGGCTCGTCGACCAGCGGCGTTGACACGATCCAGTAAGCGGAGGCAGCGCCGGTCACCGCGTGCGCCGTCGCCGGCGTGAAGCTTGGATTGGCGCGTGATCCTTCGAAAATGGGGCCGATTCTCGGGGTCCTGCGCCGGCGACATTGTTTCGCCGCATAGGACGGGCATGGGGTCGACCACATAGCGCATGCGTTCGGAGGACGTGCGGCGCCGTCGTGGCGGATAGGAATTGGGAAGGTGAGATGAGGAAATACCTGTTTTCGGCAGGATTCGCGCTGCTGGTGGCGGCGACCTCGGTTTCGATCGCGGCAATGACGCCGCCGGCATTCGCCAGCCAGATCAAATATGTCGTCAACAACATACCGATCACCACCGGCGACATCGCCCATCGCGCCGCATTCTTCAAGCTGCAGCGCAAGAAAGGCGACGCGGCCAAGGAAATGATCGACCAGACGCTGCGGCTTGCCGAGGCCAAGCGGCTCGGCATCCGCATCACCGACCAGCAGGTCGACGCCGCCTATCAGCGTTTTGCCTCCAACAACAAGATGCCGCTCGCGAAGCTCGACGCCGTCATGGCGCAGTCGGGCGTCACCAAGGAGCATTTCAAGGAGTTCATCCGCGCGCAGATGGCCTGGAACCAGGCGCTTGGCGCGCGCTACCGCTCCGGCGAGGGTGGCTCGGTGACTGAGCAGGATGCGGTCCGCCGCATGCTCGACAAGGGCGGCTCCAAGCCGAGCGCCACGGAATATATGCTGCAGCAGGTCATCTTCGTGGTGCCCGCTTCCGAGCGCTCGGCCACGCTTGCCAAGCGCAAGCGCGAGGCCGACGCCATGCGTGCCCGCTTCAACGGCTGCAACACCACGCGCGAATTCGCCAAAGGGCTGATCGACGTCACGGTGCGCGATCTCGGCCGCGTGCTGGCGCCGCAATTGCCGTCGGACTGGGCCGAACAGATCAAGGCGACCAAGGTCGGAGGGGCGACGCCGACGCGCGAGACCGAACGCGGCGTCGAGTTCATCGGTATCTGTTCCTCGCGCGAGGTTTCCGACGACAAGGCCGCCCAGATGGTGTTCCAGGCCGAAGGCGGCAGCAACGACAAGGACGCCGACGAGCTCAGCAAGAAATATGTCGAGGAACTGCGCAAGAAGGCCACCATCGTCGAGCGATAGGCCGTTGCGGCGCATGACAGAACAAGGCTCGAGCCACCCGCCCTGCTTCGAAGCAGGTATGGCGCCCCACGTGACGCCATGAGCGCAAGTAGGACCGACGCGCCGCTGGCGCTCAGCGTCGGCGATCCATCCGGCATCGGGCCCGAGATCGCCATCACCGCCTGGCAGGCGGGCGACAGCGCCGGCGTGCCGCCCTTCTACCTGCTCGCCGACCCTGCCCTGATCAAGGCGCGGGCGCGTCAGATCGGGGCCAACGTGGCGATCATGGAGACCTTGCCGGGGCAAGCGGCACACCACTTTCCCCGCGCATTGCCCGTCGTGCCACTCTACGCCCGGCATCTGGACAGTCCCGGAAAGCCGAATTCGGCCAATGCCGCGGGCACCATCGAAGCGATCGACCGCGCCGTCGCCGACTGCCTCGCCGGCCGCGCCGCAGCGGTGGTCACCTGTCCCATCGCCAAGAAGCCGCTCTACGACGCCGGCTTTCGCTTTCCCGGCCACACCGAATACCTGGCGCATCTGGCCTCGCGCCACACCGGCGCCGAGGTGACGCCGGTAATGCTGCTTGCCGGGCCCGAATTGCGCACGGTTCCGGTCACCATCCACATCGCGCTTGCCGAGGTGCCGAAGGTTCTGACGAGCGAGCTGATCGTGGCCACAGGACGCATCACCGCGGCCGACCTCGAGAGCCGCTTCGGCATCGCGCGGCCCAGGCTCGCCATCGCCGGGCTCAATCCGCATGCCGGCGAAGGCGGCGCGATGGGCGCGGAGGATCTGTCGATCGTCCTGCCTGCCGTTGAGGCGCTTCAGGCCGAGGGCATCGACGCCGTCGGGCCGCTGCCGGCCGACACGATGTTCCATCCGCAGGCACGCGCCGGCTATGACGCAGCCCTTTGCATGTATCACGACCAGGCGCTGATCCCAGCCAAGACGCTGGGCTTCGACGAGGCCGTCAATGTGACGCTCGGCCTGCCCTTCATCCGCACCTCGCCGGACCACGGCACGGCGTTCGACATCGCCGGCAGGGGCATTGCACGCGCCGACAGCCTGATCGCGGCGCTGAGGCTGGCGCGCCGCCTCGCCGACAGCGGCCGCCGGACTGCGGCGGCATGAGGCTCGATTTGAGCGGGGGGCGCACGACCATCGACGGATTGCCGCCACTGCGCGAGGTGATTGAGCGCCACGGTTTGCAGGCGAAGAAAGCGCTCGGCCAGAACTTCCTGCTCGACCTCAATCTGACGAGCAAGATCGCGCGCGCGGCCGGCGACCTCAGCGAGACGACCGTGATCGAGGTCGGGCCCGGCCCCGGCGGGCTGACGCGGGCGCTGCTCTTCAACGGCGCCAAACGCGTGATCGCCATCGAGCGCGACGAGCGCTGTCTGGAAGCGTTGGCGCAGGTGTCCGGCCATTATCCCGGCCGGCTCGAGGTCATTCCCGGCGATGCGCTGAAGACGGATTTTGCCGCGCTTGGCGGCACGGCGGGCGGCGGCCCGGTGAAGATCGCCGCCAACCTGCCCTACAACATCGGTACGGAGCTTCTGATCCGCTGGCTGACAACGGTCGATTGGCCGCCCTTCTAT
>NZ_RZSR01000233.1:0-7134 GCF_004023265.1 Mesorhizobium sp. M1A.F.Ca.IN.020.06.1.1 | reverse complement strand
GCACTAGGCCATGCCTGGCTCAACACGACCGGCGAGCAGGGCCCTGGGCCGCTGACAATGGCCGGCGGCAAGCTCGCCATTACGGCCGATTGCCGGCTGGACAACCGCGAGGAGCTTCTGGCGCGGCTCGGTGTGCGCGACCGATCGGCCGCCGACGCCATGCTGCTGATGCACGCCTATCTCAAATGGGGCGAGGCCTGTCCGACCTACCTGCAAGGCGATTTCGCCTTCGCGGTCTGGGACGCCGAGCGCCGGGCGCTGTTTTGCGCGCGCGACCATTTCGGCGTCAAACCTTTCTACTACCACTGCGCCGACAGGCGCTTTGCCTTCGCCTCGGAGATCGGCCCACTTCTGGCGCTGGATGGTGTCGGCAGGGCTCTCAGCGAGCATCAGATTTCCGGCTTCCTCGCCGGCCCTGCCGGACGATCCGCAATCCACGCTCTATGCGGAGATATTTCGCTTGCCCGCTCGGCACAGCATGACGGTGACCAACAATCAGGTCGTGCTGAGCCGCTACTGGGAGATTGAGCCCTCACAAAGGCCGCAGCGTTCGGATGCGGCGGACGAGTTCCTGCATCTTTTCGCGCGATCGGTTGAAAACCGGATGCGGGGCACTCCGTCCGTCGGTGCCATGCTGAGTGGTGGGCTCGATTCGTCCTCGATCGCCTGCATGGCCGGACTTCAAGCTGCGGCGACGCAGAAGCCGAAGCTCAAAACTTTCTCGCTGGTCTTCGAGAGGGGGTCTTCGATGGACGAGCGGCCCTTCATCGATGCAGTGCTGGAGCAATATGGGCTCGACGGCACGCTGATCGCGGTCGGCGACTATGCGCCCTTCGCCGAGTTTGATCGCATTCTGGAGGAACAGGAAGGGACCTTCCTGGCGCCCGGTCTGTCCTTGACCCGCAGCGTCTATCGCACCGCGAGCGCTAAGGGCGTCACAGTGCTTCTCGACGGCCACGGCGGTGACGAGGTCGTATCGCAAGGTCATGGGCATCTGCATGAGCTCGCCCATCGCGGCAGGTGGCTGGAGCTGTGGCGCGAGCTGCACAGTGCCGCCAACACCTATGGCGACGGGATGCTGCCTCTTTACTTCAAGTTCCTCGCCGCCTACGGGGCGGCCTGGCGGATTGCCAGGATGAGGGCGAAGGCCAGGCGTCTTCTCGGAAAACTGCGGCGCAGACCCTTCGATGCACCGCGCGCGGCGTGGGCAGGACTGGTCAATCCGGAGCTTGCCAGGCGTACCGATCTCACCGAACGTTTCCATCGCGCGGCCTTTATGCCCGCCAATGTCAGCACCAGCGAAGCGCTCACCCATCGCTGGCTTTTGTCCACCGGGCTGGTGCCCCATGCTTTCGAGGTTCTCGACAAGGCCGCCGCCAATTTCGGCATCGAGCCGCGCTATCCGTTCTGGGACAAGCCGCTGGTCGAATTCTGCCTGGCACTGCCGGGCGAGGAAAAGCTGCGCAACGGCTTCGGCCGCCATGTGCTGCGCCGGGCTATGGAAGGCGTGCTGCCGCCCGCGGTGCAGTGGCGGCGCGACAAGATCGATTTCACCGCCAGCCTGGTCAAAGGCATGATCGTCAACCATCGCGATCTGCTGGACCGGCTGCTGGTGTCGGACAACGACTTGATCGCCGCCTATGTCAATCTGTCCGAGGTGAACGCGGTCTATGCGCGCATGCTGCAGCGGCCCGAGCAGGCGACGCTGCCCGACGTCCAGCATATCTGGCGTTCGGCCTCACTGTCGCTATGGCTGCGGCAGGTCCAACAGCATGGAAGCCCTGCATGAACTCTCCAGCCGCTTCTCTTGCCGCGAGGCCCGGCTCCACCATCGAAGCGGCCCCTCGAAACGGGCGTGCCCGTCGGTTCTACAAGGCGTACGGCCTGACGATCGGGTCGGAGGTGGCTTTGCCGGAACTGGAACCGACCGCGCCGGCAACACCGGACATCGAGATAGCTGTTGGGCCGATCGATTTTCCGGAGGCTGCATTGGCGAACGCCGCGGTCTTTCGCTTCGAGCCGACACGCCAGTACCTGTCCTGGCAAGCCGTCGGCACTTTCCTGATCAGCGATGCCTCCCGGATCGATGTCGATCCGGCGCCGGGCGTCGATGATCCGCTGCTTGCCTTCCCACTTTTGGGTCCGGTGCTGGCGCTCACGCTGCATCAGCGTGGCCTGCTCGTCCTCCACGCCAGCGCGATCGCCGTTGGCGGGCAAAGCGTGATCTTCATGGGCGACAAGGGTGCCGGCAAGTCGACTACGGCGGGCGCGATGATCCGCGCCGGTCATCTGCTGCTTACCGACGATGTCGTGGCGCTGGACCTGTCCGATCCTTCACGGCCGATGATCCTGCCCGGCTTTCCGCAGCTCAAGCTTGCAGCGGATGCCGCGAACGCCATCAGGATCGGCCGAGCGGAGGTGCGGCCGCAGGTGCATCCGCAGATCGAGAAGGCGCAGCATCGGCTGCGAGATGGATTCTCCGGCGAAGCCGTGCCGGCGGCCCGGATCTATGTGCTGGAGCGCGACGGGCAGGCGGCGATCACGCCGCTAAAGGGCACCGCCGCCCTGCCGGCGATCATCAAGTTCTCCTATGTCACTCGGTTCGGCCGGCAGGCGCTGGTCGGCGATTTCGCGTCCACGCTTCTCGAACAAAGCGCGCAGCTGGCCGGCCGGATCGGCGTCAGCCGGCTCGAAGTGCCGGCAGGCCTGGAGCGGATCGACGAGGCCGTCGCCGTGATCGAGCGCGATCTAGCCGTCGGCGCGCGGGCAAAGTGAGCAGCAGCATGGCGTGGTCCTCGAAACTTCGCCTGACACTTTTGCGGGACGTGGCCGGCTTCGGTGGTGTCATGGCGCATATCGGCGGGCAGCGCACGCTGACGGCGCTTGCTTTCCTGGTGCTCGGGAGTCTGACCGAGGGCCTTTCGATCCTGCTTTTGATCCCGCTCTTGCATCTGATCGGCAGTGCCGACCAGGATTTCGCCGTGCGCGTACCGGGCGCCTTGCGCTGGCTGGTGCCGGGCGGGACGCTCTCGCTGGCGACGGTGCTCTGCCTGCTCGTCGCTCTGGTGGCGCTGCAGGCTATGTTCAACCGCTTCAAGTCGCTCTACATGGCGCGGCTGCTCTACGACTTCGTCAACCGGGTGCGCATGAACCTGTTCGAGAGCATCGGCAAGGCGCGCTGGGGTGTCTTCACCCGCATGCGCAGCTCCGATCTCGACCACGCGCTGACCGGCGACATCGACCGCGTTCAGGCCGCAGCCTTCTCGCTGCTGATGCTTGCCCAGACGGCGCTGCTGCTTGCCGGCTATCTCGTGGTGTCGGTGTTCATCTCGCCGGTGATGACGTGCTTCGCGATCCTGATCGGCGTGCTCTTGTTCATCGCGCTGCAGCCCTTTCGCGCGCGCGCCACCGCCTACGGTCGCGTGCTGACCGGCAGCCGCCAGGACCAATACCGCACGGTGTCGGAGTTCCTCGGCGGCATCAAGGTGGCCAAGAGCCTGAATGTCGAGACGAGCTATTTCGCGCAGCTCCGCGCGACGCTGGACAAGATGAAGGCGGACAATGTCGCCTATGTCCGCAACAGCACCATCGGCACCGCGCTGTTCCAGGTCGCGAGCGTGATCGGGCTCAGCCTGTTCATCTACATCGCGCTGGTCCGCTTCCATCTCTCCCTTGCGGAAATCGTCGTGCTGCTCCTGGTCTTCATGCGGGTCGCGCCCCGCTTCATGGACATGCAGGTGCAGGCGCAGCAGATGCTGATCAACCTGCCGGCCTACACCGCCATGCAGGCCCTGCAGGCGCGCTTCGATGCCGAGCGCGAGATGGAGCCCGGCGATGCCGCGCCGAACGCAAGGCTGTCGCTCGACAGGGGCCTCGATATCCGCGACGTCTCGTTCGCCTATGGCGACGGCGATGGAAGGCCGGTGGTGAGCGGCATTAGCTTCGGCCTTCCCGCCGGCGAGGTGACGGCGCTGATCGGCCCGTCCGGTTCGGGCAAGAGCACGATCGCCGACATGCTGCTTGGGCTGCTCGAGCCGAGCCAGGGCAAGATCCTGGCGGACGGTGTCGAGATCACCGCGCAAAACCGCAGGGCCTGGCGCGGCCAGGTGGCCTATGTGCCGCAGGACGTGTTTCTGTTGCACGACACCATTGGCGCCAATCTGCGCCTGGCGGCGCCGCAGGCCGGCGACGAGGAGCTTTGGGCTGCGCTGCGCAAGGCTCATGCGGCCGACTTCGTCGAGCGGCTCGACGGGAGGCTCGAAACGGTGGTGGGCGATCGCGGCGTCAGGCTTTCCGGCGGCGAACGTCAGCGCATCGCGCTGGCACGGGCGCTGCTGCGCGAACCCTCGCTGCTCATCCTCGACGAGGCGACGAGCGCGCTCGACTGGCAGAATCAGTCGCTGATCGCTCAATCGATCGAGGAACTGCGCGGCAAGATGACTATCCTCACCATCGCGCATCGGCCGTCGATGATCGCCTTTGCCGGCTGGGTCGTGGCCATCGAGGGCGGCCGCATCGTCGAGGTCGGGCAATATCAGCGGCTGAAAGCAAAGTCGGGCAGCCGGCTGGCCAGGATGCTCTCCGGCGAACGGGCCGAACGGGAAACCGCAACATTGGCCGACAATACGCCGCCCCCGGCGCCGGCTGAAAGATCAGCGGAGGCTGCCGTGCCGGGCGGTTAGCTTTTCGTCATCGGGCACCTTGATGCCGCGGTCGGCCTGCCGCGCCTTGTCGGTGGGTATCGGCCCGCTCCTTGCGATCATGGCGAACACCAGAACGAAGTACCCCACCTGAATGACGACAGCGCAAATCACGGCGCGCATGATGATGGTGCCAAGCGATTCGCCGTCGAGCCAGGACCAGCCGACTACAACAGCGAGCGTGAATATCATCCCGACGATGAACTTTGGCAAAGACATGCTCGTCGGCCCGTCAACCGACACGCGCATGCAGAGGCTGTGGCTTACCCACCCGCGTAACTCCCCGTTTCGCCAGAGAGCTATTTCTGGCTGCCCAATCCGACCGGTTGCTTCCGGCCTTTCCGACCCATCCAGACTATGACAGCAACAGTTTGCCACTCTATTAAGGCGAGACCTTTGCGGCAAGGCCAAATGCACATGAAGCCAAGGGTTTCGCGGCATTGACTCTGCCATGCTGCGGCGCACACCCCTGCATCGCCACCTATTCACTATAGCGAAATCCTCGACAGTAGAATCCGAAACATTAAGCAGTATTTGATGCGATGAACTTACCTGAGCGAGTGATTCTTACGACCTGCAACCGCCGTTCGTCTGCAGCAAAGAATGCATCGCCCAAAATCAGCCCGAAAGCTGTACTACATTTCCCAAAAAACCTCTCACGTTGTCATAAACATGCCACAAAGGCCAAAATTTGGGCACGGCAGGTTTATTATTTGGTCAATTCATGACGCGAACATTTCACGCGAATGGGAAATTGTGTGTTGCGCTGCAGCATTTTTTTGGTATCGTGCCGTAAACCATCCGTTCAACGTATGGAGCTTTTGCATGAGGGACGTCGCCAAGCCGGCTAATGCGGGTTTTTCGCAGGCTGGCATTGATTTTCCACCCCCCATCGGCGGTCTGCTCAAACGCAGTTTCGATATCGTCGGTTCCCTGGCGGGTCTGGTCCTGCTCAGCCCGCTCTTTCTGATGGTCGCCCTGCTGGTCAAGCTTTCCGACCGCGGCCCGATCTTCTACGGCCACAAGCGGATCGGTCGCGGCGGAAGGATTTTCGCCTGCCTCAAATTCCGCACCATGGTGCAGGATGGCGAGAAGGTGCTCGCCGCGCATCTGGCGGCCAATCCGGATGCCGCCGCCGAATGGGCGGCGACGCGCAAGCTGAAGGACGATCCGCGAGTGACGCGTGTCGGCGCGGTGCTGCGGAAGCTCAGCCTCGACGAGCTGCCGCAAATCATCAACATCCTGCAGGGCGACATGAGCCTGGTCGGGCCCCGCCCTGTCGTACGCGACGAGCTCGAGATCTACGGCAGCGCCGCAGTCTATTATCTGAAGTCGCGCCCGGGCCTCACCGGGCTGTGGCAGGTGAGCGGGCGCAACGACGTGTCCTACGACACGCGCGTCGCCTTCGATCGCCACTATGTCGAGAACTGGTCGATGGTCGAGGACATTCGCATCATCGTCAAAACCGTGCCTGCCGTGTGGATGGCGCGCGGCAGCTATTGACCGCCAGGCCTGTCCCGCCAATCTCGGGACAGGCGTCCGGCAGTAATCTCATCGGGCGGATGGGGCTAACGCGGATCGGAAACGTTCATTGAAAAACCACCCCCTCGGACTCCTTTCCAAGGCGCCCAGCCGGTTTGCGGCCGTGGCGCTTGCCCTGTCTCTTGCGATTCCCACCATGGCGGTGGCTGGAGACTATCGTCTCGGGCCGCAGGACAAGCTCAACATCCGCATCGCCGAGTGGCAGACGGTCGACGGCACGTTCCGCGACTGGTCCTCCATCAACGGCGACTATTCGGTCGGCCCCGCCGGCACGCTCTCGGTACCGTTCGTCGGCGAGATGCAGGCGGCCGGCAAGACGACCTCGGAGATCGCTGCGGCGATCGGTCTCGCGCTGCAGCGCAAGCTGGCACTGCCCGACAAGCCTGAAGCCTCGGTCGAGATGGCGCAGTTCCGGCCATTCTACATTTCGGGCGAAGTGCAGAACCCTGGCCAGTTCCCCTACGTGCCGGACCTTACGGTACTGAAGGCGGTGAGCATCGCCGGCGGCATCCGGCGCAACGCCGATTACGGCCCTCAGCTCGGCAAGGACCTGGTCACCGCCAAGGGCAGTTTCGATATCTATGACGACCAGCGGCTGCGGTTGATCATAAAGCGTGCCCGCATCGACGCAGACCTTGCCGGCAAGACGAGCTTCGAGATTCCGAAGGAGGCTGCGGACGACCCGAGAACGCAGGCCATCGTTGCCGACGAAATGCAGATCCTCACGGCCGACCAGAAGGCGCTGAAGCTGAAGCTGGACGCGCTTGATGACCTGAAAGGCGTGCTCGAAGGCGAGATCGAATCGCTGCAGAAGAAAATCGCCAACCAGCAGCAGCAAGTGGATCTGGCGCAGCAGCAGCTCACCAGCATCGGTCCGCTGGCCCAGAAGGGC
>NZ_RZSR01000232.1:0-7146 GCF_004023265.1 Mesorhizobium sp. M1A.F.Ca.IN.020.06.1.1 | reverse complement strand
GTCCAGAAGCACGCTTTCGGTGATCTCGAACTGCAGGCGCTGCGGCGCCAGCCCGGTGTCGGCAAGGATCGACGCGACCTGTTCGGGAAAGCCGGCGTCGCGCAACTGCAGCGGCGATACGTTAACGGCGAGCCACGGCAGGTCGGTTCGCACGGCGAAACGGCAGGCCTCCTGCAGCACCCACGCGCCGAGTTGGCCGATCATGCCGCGCTCCTCGGCGATGGCGATGAATTGCGCCGCCGGCAATGCGCCATGCACATCATGCCCCCAGCGGATCAGCGCCTCCGCGCCGAGCATCGTCTTGCCGTTCGCCGCGAACACCGGCTGGTAGGCGAGCCCGATGCCGGTGCCGCCGTCGAGAGCCTTGCGAAGCTCGGTCTCGACTGTGCGCTTGCGCAAGAGCAGGTCGTCCATGTCGCCGGCGAAGACCTGGTGCCGGCCCCGGCCGTTCTTCTTGGCTTCGTAAAGCGCGATGTCGGCCTTGCGCAGCAGATCGTCGGCATCCGTTTCGACGCCGTCCGATAGCGCGATGCCGATCGAGGCGCTGACGAAGACCTGATCTTCCATGAGCTTGAACGGTTCCTGCAACTTCTGCAGCAGCCGCTCGGCGATATCCTCGGCGGCACGGATATCGCGGATGTCGACGAGGATCAGCGCGAACTCGTCGCCGCCCAGCCGCGCCACGGTGTCCACCTCGCGAACGGTGTGCTGGAGCCTGGCCGCTGTCTGACGCACAAGCTCATCGCCCGCCGGATGGCCGAGCGTGTCATTGATGTGCTTGAAGCGGTCGAGATCGAGGTAAAGCAGCGCCGCCCTTCCCATGTCGTGAACCGCGATATCCTGGCTGGCCTTGAGCAGGGCCCGCCGCAAGCGGTCCTCGAACAAAGCCCGGTTGGGCAGGCCGGTGAGCGTGTCGTGGAAAGCGAGATATTGCGCCTCGTCCTGGCTTGTCTGCAGCGCGGACGAGGCGCGGCGGAGCCTGCGCAGCAGAAACGCCAGAACGCCGGCCGCGACAAGCAGCGCCAAGACCAGCGCCGGGGCCATCTTGCGCACCAGCGTGAGACCTGGCCGTTCCTGGTCCCAGCCGACATAACCGAGGATGATACCGCGGGAATCGACCAGAGGCACCGCAGCGGCTCCGACCGATTGCGACAGCGGCACGAGACGCGCGCCGTCGAGCAGATATTTTTTGGCGATCTTGCCGATGACCGCGTCGTTGATGAACTCCACCGAAACGTGCAGATATTCGGTGCCGGGCGCCTGCGTGACCCGGTCCGTACTCGGCACCAGCGCCATGACGCTCAGGATCGCCGGTTTTCCCTGGAGCGACACAAGGTCCTCCGCGACCATCTTGGCCGGCTGGCCGGAAGCGTCCGCCTTCTGTGGCTCAGCCAGCATGCGGCGCAGCTTCTCGATGGATGGCTGCAAGGCAGGCTCGTCATCGCCATAGGCGGACGCATCGACCACCTTACCTTCCTGCATGGCATGGACCGGACGATTGGCGGCATCGAGAATGTAGACCCGGTTGTGACCGTAATAGGTATACATCCAGACGCTGAGGTTCTCCTCGATCCAGGTCCAATTGCCGGCCCTGACATTGGCGACCGCGTCGTCCCAGACCGCAACGCTTTCCTGCTCACGCTGAACAGACGCAATCTGGTCCTTCAAACCCTCGTCGATGAATATCTTCTGCCGTTCGAGCGAGGCGTTGTCAGCCTGAGCCGCCGCGTAGATGCCGAAGCCGACGACCATGGCCAGCGCGAAGACGGCCAACGTCAGCACGGTCAGCGTCACCTGATGCGTCAAAGGTCTGGTGTTGGCGGTTGCGCTCATGTGTTTCCGGCTGGCTCTTGCTACCGCCAGTCAAAGCAAATCGGGCTTAAGATCGCGTTATAATATGGCGAGATTTCAGCTCTGCCTTGACGCCGCCCGATAAGCGTTCCCCAATCAGAGCATGAGCGAAGCAGCAACCGAATCACGCAGCAATGCCACCGAATATACGGTGAGCGAGATTTCCGGCGCGTTGAAGCGCACGGTCGAGGATGCTTTCGGCAATGTGCGGGTGCGCGGCGAGATTTCCGGCTACCGCGGCCCGCATTCCTCCGGACACGCCTATTTCGCGCTGAAGGACGACCGTGCGCGGATCGAGGCCGTGGTCTGGAAGACCACGATGGCGCGGCTGAAATTCCGCCCGGAGGAAGGGATGGAAGTGATCGCCAGCGGCAGGCTGACGACCTATCCCGGAAAATCCAACTACCAGATCGTCATCGACAATCTGGAGCCGGCCGGCGCCGGCGCGCTGATGGCGCTGCTGGAAGAGCGCAAGCGGCGGCTGCAGGCCGAAGGCCTGTTCGATGCCGGCCGCAAGCGGCGGCTGCCATTCATGCCGCGCGTCATCGGCGTCATCACCTCGCCCACGGGCTCGGTGATCCGCGACATCATCCATCGCATCAAGGACCGTTTTCCGCTCACTGTGCTGGTGTGGCCGGTCCGGGTCCAGGGCGACACGACCGCAAAGGAAGTGACCGCAGCCGTCAACGGCTTCAACGCACTGACCTGGGACGGCGCAATCCGCCAGCCCGATCTCCTGATCGTGGCGCGCGGCGGCGGCAGCCTCGAGGACCTTTGGGGTTTCAACGACGAAGGGCTGGCGCGCGCCGTCGCCGCCTCGCGCATTCCGATCATCTCGGCCGTCGGACACGAGACCGATTGGACGTTGGTCGATTTCGTCGCCGACATGCGGGCGCCGACGCCGACGGGCGCCGCCGAGATGGCAGTGCCGGTCAAGGCGGAGCTCGAAGCGACACTGGCAAATCTCGGCGCGCGGCTTAGTGCCTGCACCTCGCGGCACCTGGATCGCAAGCGCCAGGCGGTGCGCGCCGCGGCGCGGGCTCTCCCCTCACCCGACCAGCTGCTGGCGTTGCCGCGCAGGCGCTTCGACGAAGCGACGAGCCGGCTCGGCCGCGGGCTGACGGTGAGCATCGAACGCAAGCGCGCAAGGCTGGAGCGGCAGCGGCTGACGCCGGCCACCTTGTCGCGCCGCCTCAATGAGACGCGCAGGCTGACAGGCCGCGACATCGCCCGCGCGCGGGCCGCGTTCTTCGCAGTCGTTCGGCAAAGCCGGGCGCGCTTTCAGCGCAACTCGGCAAGGCTGTCGCCGGCGCCGGTCGTCAGGCGCCAGAAGCTGCAGGCCGACACGCTGGCCGGACTGACCCGCCGCCAAGAGCAGGCGATGGCGCGGCGGCTTGACCGCCTGCGTGCCGCTCTTACCCAGGCCGACCGGCTGCTCACCACGCTGTCGCACAAGGCCGTGCTGGCGCGCGGCTTCGCGCTGGTCAAGGACGCCGATGGGACCGTCGTCAAGCGCGTCGCGGAGCTGGCGCCGGGTGCGGCGCTGCAGCTGGAGTTCGCCGACGGCAATGCAGAGGCCATCGCCACCAGCGGCGGCGCGCGGCCGAAGTTGGCCGCCAAGCCCTCGGGCAAGGCCAAGGAGCCGGGCAACCAGGGCTCGTTGTTCTGAAATGAGCAGGAGCGACCCGCATCTGCGCACGCCGTCGGGCAAGCCGCGCCTGCGCTCGTTCAACATCGCACTGGACGGCACGCCCGGCCGCTTCAACGCCATCACCGACGTGCCGGGCGTCGCGGTCGGCTATACGACGCTGATTGCCGGCGGGGGCCCGCTGCAAGTCGGGATAGGACCGGTGCGCACCGGCGTGACTGCGATCCTGCCGAGACCTGTCGGCGAACTGGCGACGCCGGTGTTTGCCGGCGTGTTCAGCCAGAACGGCAATGGCGAGCTGACCGGCACGCATATCATCGAGGAGACCGGCGCCTTCAACCTGCCGGTTACCATCACCAACACCCATTCCTGCGGCCTTACCCGCGACGGAACGCTGCGTTGGATGAGCCGGGTGCTGCCGGCGGCGCTCGACAGCGCCTGGGGCCTGCCGGTGGCGGCGGAGACCTATGACGGCTTCCTCAACGACATCAACGGCCACCATGTGAGCTTCGAGCATGTCGCCTCGGCGCTCGACGGCGCGACGGACGGCGCGATCGAGGAAGGAAGCGTCGGCGGCGGCACCGGCATGATCTCGTTCGGCTTCAAGGCCGGGTCAGGCACCGCCTCGCGCATCGTCGAATGGCAAGACAGAAGTTACACGCTCGGCGTGTTCGTGCAGGCGAATTTCGGCAAGCGGCGCAACTTCACCATTCGCGGCCGGCACGTCGGGCCGGAACTCACCGAGCCGGCGATCCGCGAAGGCACGCCGCGTGCCGAAAAGGGCTCGATCATCGCCGTCGTCGCTACGGATGCGCCACTCTTGCCGCACCAGATGAAGCGCCTCGCCAGGCGCGTGCCGCTCGGCATCGCCCTGGCCGGCGGCTACGGCTACCACAGCTCGGGCGATATCTTTCTTGCCTTTTCGACCGCCAATCGCGAGGCCGCGCTGGCGGCTTCAGGCCGCGTCGCCCGCGCGGAGTTCATTCCCGATGTCGATATCGACCCGTTCTTCGATGCTGTGGTGCAAGGGGTGGAGGAGGCGATCCTCAACGCGCTCGTCGCCAATGAGGACATGACCGGGCGCGACGGCAATTTCGTGCCGGCGCTGCCAAAGGCGTGGCTGAAGGACAATTTCGGCTAAGCCGGACGCCCGGCTGAGGTCAGACAAACCGCGCGCACGGTATCTTATTCGGACGGCTTGTCCGACGTCGTCTGTTGCTCGCTCTCCTCGGCGACTTCCTCAAGGCGCGAAGCGATCAGTTCCTGGATGTCGCCGACCTCTTCCTGGATGTCTTCCAGAAGGATGCCTTCCTCGGCGGCTTTGGCGCAGCACTCCTTGGCGAGAGTTTCGGCCTGCTCGTCGATCTTCACCGGCGAATGCTGGCATTGGACCTTTTCGCCAATCCATCCGCGCAAGAACTCGATCGCATGTTCACTCATACTGCTTTTCCCTAGCGGCAATGCCGGTTTGGTAGTCATGAACGCTCGCGTCCCGCCACGGGACGCAGGCCCATTCGAGCCGAGTCGGCCCCTTCCGGCAAGACGTCTTGCCAATGGGACAAGATGCCTTGCCCATGGGACAAGATGTCTTGCCCAGGGTCCGCGGAGCCGAAGGACTGGAAAGGTTCGAGGGACACGTTCAGATTGTTGAGGATGATGCTTTGGCCAGGACCGTCAAAGATCCGTTCTGTTGTTTTTACTTGCTTTCTTCCGGTTTTTCAGACCGATTTCCGTCACAACACCACGCATTTACGGCGATCTCGCAGGCGCAGCCAAGGTGCGAGAAACCGAAAGCCGCCGCTATATAGTGATATCCCCATACAATGTCGACTCTGATCGTCGTGCCTGCTTCTTTCCGCCGCGTCAGGCAGGTGGCGGACAGCCTTCGGGGAAAGGTCTCGGCACCCCTGCTGCGCATCTGGGCATGACGCTGCGCAATACTTGGCAGGTGGCGATGACCATCGCCTCGACTTTCGTTGCCGCGACGCTGCAGCTTCTCATTCCACATTCGTTGCGGCGCGCCATCGACCAGGCGCAGGGCGTGATGGTTGCGGGCGGCGGGACGGCTGCCGAACAGGCGCTTCCGAACACGGCCCTGACACTGCTTGCAGTCAGTGTCGTGCAGGTCTTTCACGATGGCGCAGAACGAGGCCGTCGGCCATCAGACCGGCTATGAGCTGCGCCTGGTCTTCTGCGAGGTGCGCGGGCTGCTCAGCCTGAGCTGCCCTTCGTCGCCCGGCGATGCTTCGTCACCCAATAGAGGAATGGGACGCGGCGGCCGGAAAACCGACGTGACCGCCAGGAAATCGATGGTACCGTTGGCTGGGCTCGAACCAGCGACCCCCAGATCCACAATCTGGTGCTCTAACCAACTGAGCTACAACGGCACATCCGCCTGAGCGCAATCCGAGGAGAAAATCATTCCCCGTGTCCGCTCCGTCGTCGGCGATGCGTCCAATACGGATTATCGGAGTCTAATTCAAGGCCTTTGATGAGGCAAAGATCCGATGAACGAACCCGCGCAGTCCTGATTGGGCAAAGAAAAGGCCGGCGGGAGGAGGTGCCGGCCTTTTCCTGTTACGAGCCAGCGGGAGGAGGAGCTGGCTGGTCACCCCGGAGAGCAAAGGGAGGAGGTTTCACACTCCGGGTATTCATCTCATCAATTCATCGCACATCTATTTGTCTGACGAAATGCGACGTTTTGATGCATCGTTGAGTTGCGCCTGAAATCAGGCCGCCTTGATGTCCTTGAACGCCTTCTCGAAAGCGGTTTTCACCGGCTTCGAGACGTCCTCGACAGCCTTGGAGGCGACGGCCTGAAAGTCCTTGGCCTGCTCGACGGCCATCTCAGCGCGCTTGCGCAGGAAGGCAGTCTGCAGCTCGACGACTTCCGACAGCGTCTTGGCGCCGACCAGGGCTTCAAGGTGCGAGAAGCTGGCCTCGGCATTGGCGCGAAGGATGGCAATGGTCTTCAGCGAGACATCGCCGGAAACGGTCTTGGCGGTCTCGTAGGTCGACTCCAGAACCTTCTGGGTCTCCTCGGCGCCGTTCTTCAGTTTGGTGTAGGCCTCTTTCGACTGCTCGACGCCCTTCTCGGCGAAGGCGCGGATCTGGTCGGTGGCTTTGGAAGCGTCAAAGCTCGGGAATTCAACGTTCTCGATGGTCTCGGTCTTGGCAGTCTTGGACATTTTCCAACCTTTCAAGGGCAGCGGCTTTGACGGAAAGCCGTCTCGTTCATGTATGATGGCAATATAAAGGCAAGTTTTGTGCATTGCAATATCTTTGTTGCACTGCACCATAAAAAATCGCCCCGCCATTAACCAAGAGCCCAGAGATTTCGGCCGATACACGGCATGGCTTGTGGACCTTGGTCCCGTACGCTTTTATTAACAAAGCGTTAACTCAAAAAGCCCGCCTGGAAGGTCTGCCAGCGCATGCCGCCTGAAAACTACTCCTTCCTCGACGTCGCCGTGCTCGACGCGGTGCGCCAGCGCTTCGCCGCCGGCGACGCGCTTGCCATACTGTCGGCCGATCTCGAGCAGGTGATCTGGGCCAACGGGCCAGGTGCCGCGGTATTCGGCTATCCGGAAATCGAAGCAATCATCGGCGCTTCCGCGCGGCTGCCGCTAATTGCCAGGCGGCAGATC
>NZ_RZSR01000231.1:0-7147 GCF_004023265.1 Mesorhizobium sp. M1A.F.Ca.IN.020.06.1.1 | reverse complement strand
CCCTGGCGCTGCGCGAGAAGCTCGTGCCGACCGGCGATGACGATCGGCCTCCGCCCAAGGCGCCAAAACAGCAGAGCCATATCCGCCAGGCCCGCCCGCAGCAGCCGCCGGCGAAGGTTCCCGAGAGCGGGCCGATGGCCGCGATGCTGAAGAAGCTGTTCGGAAAAGACTGAGCGTTGAAACGATCATGCCAAGGGCTTGACGATCGTCCGCGCTTTCGCCCATAGCCCTCAGCAAATCTCGAATTCCCGATAGGACCGGACGAACATGGGTTTCAAATGTGGCATCGTTGGCTTGCCCAACGTCGGCAAGTCGACGCTGTTCAACGCGTTGACCAGGACGGCTGCCGCGCAGGCCGCCAACTATCCTTTCTGCACCATCGAGCCGAACACCGGCGAGGTGGCGGTTCCGGACCCGCGGCTGCAGAAGATCGCCGCGATCGGCAAGTCGAAGGAGATCATCCCGACCCGCATCTCCTTCGTCGACATTGCCGGACTGGTGCGCGGCGCCTCCAAGGGCGAAGGTCTGGGCAACCAGTTCCTCGCCAACATCCGCGAGGTCGACGCCATCGTGCATGTGCTGCGCTGCTTCGAGGATGACGACATCACCCATGTCGAGGGCCGCATCGATCCGGTCGCCGACGCCGAGACCGTCGAGACCGAGCTGATGCTCGCCGATCTCGAAAGCCTGGAGCGCCGCATCGTGCAGGTCCGCAAGCGCGCCGCCGGCAAGGACAAGGAAGCAATGACCGTTCTGCCGATGATGGAGGCGGCGCTCGAACTGCTGCAGGCAGGTCGCCCGACCCGCGTCCTGCTCAATGGCATCGCGGCGGAGGATCTGCGCATCCTGCAGGGCCTGAACCTGCTCACATCGCATCCCGTGCTCTATGTCTGCAACGTCGCTGAGGCGGACGCTGCCACGGGAAACGAGCATACAAAGGCGGTGGAGAAGATGGCCGCCGCGCAGGGCGCCGGCACGGTGGTGATCTCGGCGGCGATCGAGGCGGAAGTTGCCCAGCTTTCCGACGAGGAGGAAATGGAGTTCCTCGCCTCGCTCGGCCTTGACGAGCCGGGCCTCAACAAGGTGATCCGGGCCGGCTACGAACTCTTGCATCTGATCACCTATTTCACCGTCGGGCCGAAGGAGACGCGCGCGTGGACGATCCACAAGGGCGATAAGGCACCGCAAGCTGCCGGCGTCATTCACACCGACTTCGAACGTGGTTTCATCCGCGCCCAGACGATCTCCTACAACGACTTCGTCACGCTCGGCGGCGAAGTGGCGGCCAAGGAAGCCGGCAAGGCGCGCGACGAAGGCAAGGAGTATGTCGTCCAGGACGGCGACATCATGCTGTTCAAGTTCAACACCTGAGTGCCTGGCTGGCTCACCAGAAAGGACTTGACCAAATTGGCTCGGGCCTCCATCCGGGATGCCCGACCTTCGGGATCACGCGTTCGTCAACCGGATTGCCGACATGACCGGAAAGACCTGGGCCTATGAGGATTTCGTCGAGGGCGCCTCGCTCGACCTCGGCAGCAAGAATGTGAGCGCCGCCGAGATCATCGAGTTTGCCAGCGAATTTGATGCCCAGCCGATGCATCTCGACGAGGTGGCCGGCAAGGCCAGCATCCTGGGCGGCCTTTCGGCTTCGGGCTGGCACACTTGCGCGATGTTCATGCGCATGCTGTGCGATGCCTTCCTGCTCGATTCGACCTCGCAAGGCTCACCCGGCATCGAGCACGTCAAATGGAAGAAGCCGGTTCTGGCCGGTGACCGTCTCACCGGCAAGGTCACCGTGCTTTCCAAGCGCCAGTCCAAGTCGCGGCCGCAGATCGGCCTCGTCAGCATGCGCAGCGAACTGTTCAACCAGCGCGGCGAATGCGTCTTCGAGCTTGAGAACACCGGCATGTTTCTGACCCGCGGGGCCGTCGCGTGACCCTGGACGAGTATTTCCTCATCGGCCAAACCGTCACCCTCGGCGCGCACAAATTCGAGGCCGACGAGATCAAGGCGTTCGCCAGGAAATACGATCCGCAAATCTTCCATGTCGACGAGGAGGCGGCGAAGGAGAGCATGCTTGGCGGTCTCTGCGCCTCCGGCTGGCACACCGCCGCCACCTGGATGAAATACAACCTCGAAAAGCGCATGGAGACCGAGGGCGTGCGTTGGACCGGTCCCGGCCCGCAGCCCGAATTCGGCCCCTCGCCCGGGTTTCGCAACCTCAAATGGCTGAAGCCGGTCTATGCCGGCGAAACCGTGACCTTCACCCGCACAGCGCTTGCCCATCGACCCCTTGCCGGCCGCCCCGGCTGGAGCCTGCTCACGCTGCGTTCCGAAGGTTTCGACTCCAGCGGCGATAAGGTTATCGAGTTCGACAGCGCGGTGCTGGTGAAGGTGGAGTAGCGAATGGTGAATAGTGAATGGTGACTAGTGAACCATTCCCTATTCACGACTCACTATTCACCATTCAACACTGATCAATGCCCCTCGAAGCCGATCAGCGTCCTTACCGGCACGCCGAGAGCTTCCAGTTTCTGGCGCCCGCCGAGATCCGGCAGGTCGATGACGAAGCAGGCGGCAACGATGTCGGCGCCGATCTGCCTGAGCAGCTTGACGGCCGCCTCCGCCGTGCCGCCGGTGGCGATCAGATCGTCGACCAGGATCACCTTCTCGCCTTGCGAGACGCCGTCCTTGTGCATCTCCATCTCGCCCAGACCGTATTCGAGGCTGTAGGCGACGCGCACGGTCTCGTAAGGCAGCTTGCCCTTCTTGCGGATCGGGACGAAACCCGCCGAAAGCTGATGCGCCACTGCGCCGCCCAGGATGAAGCCGCGTGCCTCGATGCCGGCGATCTTGTCGATCTTCAGCCCGGCGTAAGGATGCACAAGCTCGTCGATTGCCCGGCGAAAGGCGCGAGCGTCGCCGAGCAGCGTGGTGATATCGCGAAACAGGATGCCGGGTTTGGGGTAATCCGGAATGGTGCGGATGGCCGCAAGCAGCGTGTCTTCGAGCGAGGGTTTCATGAGACGAGCTCCGCGTGTCCGGCTGTCGGGTATAACGGCGTCGACGCGCCCGGCGCAACGCAACCAACAACGGCTACCGCGATGGAGCCCGGGAGACAAGCGCATCCGGCAAAGGATCGGCATCGCCTGCCTTGCTCCCGTGTCGGCGCCGCAAGCGAAAAAGGCGCCCCGCTGGCGCCCTTGCAGAAACGTTGGCGACGGACGGCTCACATGCCGAGGTCGGACCGCAGCTCGGATCGCGCCACCTTGAACTCGATCTTGAAATCGGGCCGGCTGAGCAGGACCGCGGCGATCGCGCTGCCGGAAATCTTGCCCATCTCGACATCCGACGGATAATGGATGCCGCCGACCACGCGGTTATGGGCATATTCGGCCGCGCGGGCTATGATCTCGGCCCGCTTCTCCGGCACCATGTCGGACAGGATGATGCCCATCATGGTGCCGACCGTCGCATGGCCCGACGGCCAGGAACCGGAATTCGACAGCTTCACCGCGGGTTTGACCAGATCACTGAGCTGATGCGGACGCGGCCGCTTCCAGACGT
Organism: Mesorhizobium sp. M1A.F.Ca.IN.020.06.1.1; assembly: GCF_004023265.1. Classification (NCBI taxonomy): domain Bacteria; kingdom Pseudomonadati; phylum Pseudomonadota; class Alphaproteobacteria; order Hyphomicrobiales; family Phyllobacteriaceae; genus Mesorhizobium; species Mesorhizobium sp. M1A.F.Ca.IN.020.06.1.1. The sequence continues at coordinate 3,580 of NZ_RZSR01000231.1, read as the reverse complement.
CCTTGGCCGGATCGACGACCGCGCCTTCGGTCGCCACCACGCGGTCGAAGAAGGCGCTGAACTTCGGCAGCGTCTCCTTGCTGAATTTCGGTCCCATGACATCGGCGAAGCGCCAGACATCCTCTTCGGCATCGGCGATAGCGCGCTTTTCCATTTCGGGCGTGCGCGTCACTTGCAGGGTCAGCACCTCGCCGAGTTCTGCCTTGGTCTCGGCCGAATCATTGGCCGGCGGCGGCGGCAGGATCATCGTCAGGTCGATGTCCTTGTTGGTGACGAAGGGCTGGGCGTCCTCGGCGCGGACTGCCGAGGAGGCGACAAGAAGCAGCACCACGGCTGCAAGCGGCGCAAATCTTTTCATGAGGACGATCCTTTGAGGTGAGCCAACGCAGGATCGCGATGCGCAATGACAGCCATGTGACACGGCCGGATCAAAGCGGTCCCGAAATTGAAAAGGGCGCCTTTGCGGCGCCCCTCGAAAGTGTCGGACCGATCGCGGCTCAGTGCGCCACTTCGGCCCACACCTTGCGCTTGGTCAGGTAGACCAGCGCGCCGAACAGCAGCAGGAACACCAGGACGCGGAAGCCGGTCTTCTTGCGCTCTTCGAGATGCGGCTCGGCGGCCCACATCAGGAACGCCGACACGTCGCGCGAATACTGGTCGACCGTCTGCGGCGAGCCGTCGTCATAGGTCACCTGGCCGTCCGAAAGCGGTTTCGGCATCTTCAGCGACACGCCGGACAGGAAGTATGGATTGTAGTGCGTGCCTTCGGGGATGACCATGCCGGCCGGCGGCGCCTGGTCGTAGCCGGTGAGCAGCGAGTGGATGTAGTCCGGGCCGCCCTGAGCATACTGGGTGAAAATGTCGAAGATGAAACGCGGAAAGCCGCGCTCGACACCGCGCGCCTTGGCGAGCAGCGACATGTCGGGCGGAGCGGCTCCGCCATTGGCGGACGCGGCGGCCTGTTCGTTCGGGAACGGCGACGGGAAGTGATCCGACGGCTTGCCCGGGCGGTCGAACATGTCGCCGGCATCGTTCGGGCCGTCATGGATGGTGTACTCGGCGGCAAGCGTCTTGATCTGCGCTTCCGAGTAGCCGAGGCCTTCCAGCGTGCGGAACGCCACCAGGTTCATCGAGTGGCAGGCCGAGCAGACTTCCTTGTAGACCTTCAGGCCGCGCTGCAGCTGGGCCTTGTCGTACGTGCCGAACGGCCCGGCGAAGCTCCAGCTCATTTCCTTCGGTTCATTGATCGGGAAATGCGTCGGGGCAGCCGCGTTGTGTTCCTCTTCGGCTGCGATGGCAGCCGTGCCCGCGACCACCAGGCCAAGCAGCGCCAGCGAGGTGAGAATCTTCTTCATGCCAAATCCCCTCAGATTCTCAGCCCTTGGTTTCCGGCGCGCTGACCGCGCCTGCCGGATGCCCGCCGGCTCCCTTGTTTTTCTTTTCCAGCACTGCCTCGGTGATCGAGTTCGGCAGCCGCCGCGGCGTCTCGATCAGGCCGAGCACCGGCATCACGACCAGGAAGAAGGCGAAGTAGAACAGCGTCGCCATCTGCGCCATGAACACGTATGAGCCTTCCGCCGGCTGCGAGCCCAGCCACCCGAGCAGGATGGCGTCGGCCACGAACAGCCAGAAGAACAGTTTGTACCAGGGCCGGTAGACCGCCGAGCGCACCTTGGAGGTGTCGAGCCACGGCACCAGGAACAGCATGGCGATGGCGCCGAACATGCACAGCACGCCGCCGAGCTTGGAGTTGATCGGCCCGATGTTGAAGGTGATGGCGCGCAGGATCGCGTAGAACGGCAGGAAGTACCATTCCGGAACGATGTGGGCCGGCGTCTTCAGCGGATTGGCGACCGTGTAGTTGTCCGGATGGCCGAGGTAGTTCGGCAGGTAGAAGACGAAATAGGCGAAGAAGAACAGGAACACGATCATGCCGAACGCGTCCTTGATGGTCGCATAGGGCGTGAAGGCGACGGTATCGGTCTTCGACTTGACCTCGATGCCGGTCGGGTTCGACTGGCCGACGACATGCAGCGCCCAGACGTGCAGCACGACGACGCCGGCGATCATGAACGGCAACAGGTAATGCAGGGCGAAGAAGCGGTTCAGCGTCGGATTGTCGACGGCGAAGCCGCCGAGCAGCAGTTCCTGGATCCAGTTGCCGACCAGCGGGATGGCGCTGAAGAAGCCGGTGATGACGGTGGCGCCCCAGAAGCTCATCTGTCCCCATGGCAGCACATAGCCCATGAAGCCGGTCGCCATCATCAGGAGGTAGATGATGCAGCCGAGGATCCAGAGCAGCTCGCGCGGCGCCTTGTAGGAGCCGTAGAACAGCCCGCGGAAGATGTGGATGTAGACGGCCACGAAGAAGAACGAGGCGCCGTTGGAATGGAGATAGCGCAACAGCCATCCCGAATTCACGTCGCGCATGATCTTCTCGACCGAATCGAAGGCGAGTGTGGTGTCGGACGTGTAGTGCATGGCCAGCACGATGCCGGTGAGGATCTGCGATACCAGCATGATCGACAGGATGCCGCCGAACGTCCACATGTAGTTGAGGTTGCGCGGCACCGGATAGGCAATGAAGCTGTCATAGACAAGCCGGGGAAGCGGCATACGGGCGTCGAACCAGCGTCCGAGACCCGTCTTCGGTGTGTAGGTGGAGTGTCCCTCGCTCATCGAAATATCCCCCTGCCTCAACCGATAAGGATCTTGGTATCGGAAATGAATTTAAACACCGGGATCGCCATGTTCTCCGGCGCCGGGCCTTTGCGGATGCGGCCGGCGGTATCGTACACCGAGCCGTGGCACGGGCAGAACCAGCCGCCGAAATCGCCTTCCTGGCCGAGCGGGATGCAGCCGAGATGGGTGCAGACCTGCACCATGACCATCCAGGCTTCCTTGCCGGGCGTGGTGCGGTTGGCGTCGGTCGCCGGCGCATCGGCCGGCAAGTTGGCATTGCGGGCGATCGGATCCTTGAGATCGTTGAGGCTAACCGCCGCGCCGTCCTTCATTTCCTTGTCGGTGCGGTTGCGCACCACGACCGGCTTGCCGCGCCACTTGACGACCAGCGAGCTGCCGGGCTGCAGCGAGGAGACATCGACCTCGACAGAAGCCAGCGCCAGCGTCGAGGCATCCGGCTGCATCTGGTCGATGAACGGCCAGGCGACGGCCCCGGCGCCGACCACGCCGGCCATGCCGGTGGCGATGTAGAGAAAATCGCGACGGTTGGGATCGTGGATGTCGGTTGCGCTCACGGGTGCCTGATCCTTTCGCCTCTTTCCGTGCCGGCGGCCGAGCCTTGTCCCCGCTCAATCGCGCCGGCCCGACAGCGCATGGCGAACAGGCTAGCGAATTCCTCCGGCATTTGGAGGTTCGGTTTATGCGTGAAGCCCGTTTTTGTCCAGACGCGTGGAGGCACAAGGGCACATTGTCGCGGGCACATGCCGCGGCACGCGCAACGGCTTGATGATCGGGCCGCCGAACAGCGCTAAATAGCGCTAACTTCAGCGGTAAATCGGAACTCCGCTTGCCTCGACAGCAACCGCCGGCCCGGTCTATTGTCGAGCCATGGCGCATG
>NZ_RZSR01000022.1:9680-15802 GCF_004023265.1 Mesorhizobium sp. M1A.F.Ca.IN.020.06.1.1 | reverse complement strand
CCATCGAGACCTCGTCGAGGCGAAGCGGATGAAGCTCGCGGCCGAGAAAGATGTTGGCCACGACGTCGAGGTTTTCGCAGAGCGCGAGATCCTGGAAGACGGTGGCGATGCCGAGCTTCAGCGCCGCGGCGGGATTGGCAAGCGTCACCGGCTGGCCGTCGAAAGTGATCGAGCCCGAGCTCGGCATATGCGCGCCGGCCAGGATTTTCACCAGCGTCGACTTGCCGGCGCCGTTGTCGCCAACCAGGGCTACGATTTCCCCGGCATTGATGTCGAGATCGACGTCGGTGAGAGCCGACACCGCGCCGAAATTCTTCGAGATGCCGCGCAGGCTAAGCACCGGCGGACGGCTCGTCGTGGGCGGTGCGTCGGGTATTGCCATTGCGTGTCTCTTCCCGCGTTTTGGTCGATCTGTCCGGCCGCCAGGAGGGAGCGGCCGGACACACCCGGCTCTCAGCCCTGACGGGCCAGCCGAGCATATCGCAGGCGACGCGGCTGCGCCGCATCGCTTTGGGAGACGATGCGGCTTCAGCCGCATCGCTCCTTATTGAATGCCGAGCTTCTTGCAGCCTTCGGCGTAGCGGTCGGTGCAGAGCTGGGCTGCGGTCTGGATCTTCTTGTCGATGATTTCGGCCTTCAAATTCTCCTGCGTCACCACCGCCGGCACGAAGAGTTGCGAGGGCGTATCGTACAGCGTTGTCTCGGCTTTCGGAGTCTCGCCCTTGAGAAGCTGCACAGCAACGTTTGCCGCCGCCGCGGCGACGATTTCGCTCGGCTTGGAGATAGTGTTGTACTGGTCGCCGGCAATGATGAGCTGCAAGGCGGCGATCGTCGCGTCGTTGCCCGTCACCGGCGGCACCGGATCGACGCCGGCTGCCTTGAAGGCGGCAATGGCGCCGCCGCCCGTGCCGTCGTTGGCGGCGACCACGCCGACGATCTTGTTGCCGAAGCGCGAGATCTGTCCCGCCGCCCATTGCTGGGCATTCGATGGCGCCCAGTTCGGCGTGTCAAACTCGGCGAGCGTCTTGTAGCTGCCGGTCTTGAGACCCTCATGGATGCCGTCCTTGATCAGGCCCGCCGCGGCGTCGGTCGGCGAGCCGTTGATCTGCAGCACGCCGACATCGCCGTCGCTCGACACGCCCTTGGCCTTGAGATGCTCGACCAGCGAGGCGGCGATCGCCTTGCCGATGGCCTTGTTGTCGAACGATACATAGAAATCGGCCTTGGCCGTGGGGATCGGACGGTCATAGGCGATCACCTTGACGCCCTGAGCCTGCGCATTGTGCACCAGCGAGGCCGCCGCCGCGGAATCGACCGGGTCGAGCACGACAACCTTCGCGCCCTGGGTGATGACGGAGTTGAACTGCTGCTGTTGCTTGGTGACGTCGGCGTCGGCATTGAGATAGAGCACCTTGCAGCTGTCGCAAAGCTTCTTCATTTCAGCGACGAAGCCCGGATGATCATGCTCTTCGTAACGCGTCGAGCCCTGGTCGGGCATCAGGAACGCGACCGTGGAGCCGGCGATATCCTGCGCATTGGCAAAAGTCGCCCCAAGAGCGAGGCTCGAGACGGCCATCGCGGCTGCTGTCAATCTGGACACGTATCTGGACATAAGGTCTTCTCCAATTCCCATTGTGTGATCTAAACGGACTTCGACATCGAGCCGCGGATGCTGCTCGCGCACCCCATCGGAAGTCCAGTGAACTCGTGCAGCAGCCTCACGGCTTCCTCCCGCTGGCATGACACGAGGAAATACTCGTCCATCGCTGGTTCGCTTGCGCGACCCACCGCTTCGTCCTGGTTCTTGTCTAAGGCTTGTTTCTCCTCCCGAACTCCTTTCTATGCGGCGCGCGCGGCCGCGAAATTATCCGCAACCAATCTCCTGAACTGCGAAGGCGGCATGCCCTTCTCGGCCAGGAACTGGCGATTGAAGTTCGACAGATTGTTGAAGCCGACCTCGAAGCAGATGTCCGAGATCTGCGCCTCTTCGTCGCTCATCAGGATCTGGCAAGCGAGGTTGATGCGCAGCCGCTTGATGTACTGCAGCAGCGACATGCCGGTATGCTTGCGAAACGAGCGCGAGAAGGCGCTCGGCGTCTGTCCCGCGATTGCCGCCAGATCGCCTTCGTTGAATTGCTGGGTCAGGTTCTCGCGGATATAGGCGAGCGCCTGGTTCATGCCCGCAGACATGTATCCGGACGGGTCCGGCAGATAGTTCTCGCTGGCGAGCACGCGCGGCGTAGTTTCGCGGCTCAGCGCCTCCATGATCGACATGAACAGGCTGATCCGGTGAACGCCGTAAGCATGAGTGATCTCCGCCAGCAACGGCATGACCGCCCTGCTCACACTGGCGCTGAACAGGACGCCGCGCCGCGCGAGCTCGAGCAGTGGCGAGACCGCGCCAAGCTCGGGAAAAGTGGCGATCGCGCCGCCGATGAATTCCTCGCTGAACTGGACCAGCCTGCAGCGCAGCGGAACTGACTGACCTTCCGGAACCTCGCTGATCCAGTTGTGCGGCAGGTTCGGACCGGTGAGAACGAGGTTGCCGACCTCGAACTCGCCGATGAAGTCGCCGACGAAATAGCGGCCCTTGGTCGCGACGATCTGGTGCAGTTCGTATTCCGGATGAAAATGCCAGCGCACCGTATGGTAGGGATAGCCATGCCACCTCACCGCGAACGACTCGCCAGGCCTTATCTGTATGACTTCCAGATCGGGTCCCATCGATTCCTCCCGCAGGCTGTGCCAGCCTTCGAACCGCGGCCGTTTGTTCCGGCTCATCTAGGGTCAGGATAGCGGCGGCCAAGGATGTGCGCCACCTCGCCACGCCGCGCCGACTGATACGTTTTTGACCTTTTTGGCCCAGCGAAAAACCTGCCTTCGAAAATTAGAAGCTTCGAATATCGGCGACTGGCCGGCGGCGTTTGGGCGTGGGAAAGTCGCCGCGGACCACGCTACCGCATTGCACAATTCCGGCCGGGCTGCACAATAGGGCGCATGTCCGCTGGTTCGTTGACCATCCTTGTTATCGACGAGAACCGCATCCGCGCCTCGATCATTGAGGCCGGATTGCGGGACGCCGGCCATCGCCATGTCACCGTTGTTCATGACGTGGCCGGCATTGCCAAGCGCATCGCCGAGATCGAGCCGGATGTCATCGTCATCGATCTCGAAAACCCCAACCGCGACATGCTGGAGAACATGTTCCAGCTTTCGCGAGCAGTGAAACGGCCGATCGCTATGTTCGTCGACCGCTCCGACCGGGCCTCGATCGAGGCGGCGGTCGAAGCGGGCGTGTCCGCCTATGTGGTCGACGGGCTGAAGAAGGAGCGCATCAAGCCGATTCTTGACATGACGATCAGCCGCTTCAACGCCTTCTCGCGCATGGCGCGCGAACTGGAGGAGGCGCGCAGCGAGCTCGAGAACCGCAAGGTCGTCGATCGCGCCAAAGGCATATTGATGAAGTCGCGCGGCTTGAGCGAGGAGGCCGCTTACGCGCTTCTTCGCAAGACCGCCATGAACCAGAACCGCAAGATCGCCGACATCGCCCAGAGCCTGGTGACGGCGGCGGGATTGCTGGGCCCGCTGGAGGGCGAATGAGCAAGACTGCCGCGCACGAGATCACCGCCGGCTTCATGCCGCTCTTCGACAGCGCCGTCCTTGTAGCGGCCGGCGAGATGGGCTTTGCCGCCCGCGAAGGCATCGAGCTCAAGCTGCATCGCGAGACCTCGTGGGCCAACATCCGAGACCGCATCGCCATCGGCCATTTCGATGTGGCACATATGCTGGGGCCGATGCCGCTCGCCTGCAGCCTCGGCCTCACGCCGCTTGCCTCGGAGACCATAGTGCCCTTCTCGCTCGGGCTTGGCGGCAACTGCGTCACCGTCTCCAATGCGGTGTGGCAAGGCATGGCGGCGCACGGGGCCGCGCCCGATCTCGATCCGGCGCGCGCCGGGACGGCGCTTGGCGCTCTGATCCGCGAGCGGGCGGCCGCCGGCCGCGAGCCTTTGCGTTTCGCCGTCGTCCATCCGCATTCCGGGCATAATTACGAGCTGCGCTACTGGCTCGCCGCCTGCAGCATCGATCCCGACCGCGATGTCGAGATCGTCATCGTGCCGCCGCCCTTCATGGCCGATGCGCTCTCCGCCGGCCGCATCGACGGCTATTGCGTCGGAGAGCCCTGGAACAGTGCCGCCGTCGCCGCCGGCACCGGCCGCATCGTCACCGTCAAGGCGCTGCTGTGGCGCAACAGCCCGGAAAAGGTGATCGGCGCGCGCAGAAGCTGGGCCGAGGAAAACCCCGACGCGCTGGCGGCGTTGCTGAGAGCGCTGCATCACTCCGCGCGCTGGTGCCAGGATCCGGTGAACCGCGGCGCGCTGGCCGCGCTGATGGCCAAGCCTGCGTTCCTCGGGCAGCCGGAGGCGATCCAGATGCCGGCACTCACCGGGCGACTTCAGCTCGGCGGCGGCCCGGAGCGCAGCGTTGAGGCTTTCTTCCTGCCCTTCGACAAGGCGGCGAACTTTCCCTGGAAGAGCCATGCGCTCTGGTTCTACACGCAGATGGTGCGCTGGGGACAATTGCCGCATACACCGCAAAACCTAGCGATCGCCCGCGACTGCTACCGGCCCGATCTGTACCGCTCGGCGCTGAAGCCGCTCGGCGTGGCCCTGCCCGGCGCCAACGCCAAAGTGGAAGGCGCGCTGAAGACCGCGACGCCGGTCGGCTCGGCCGGGGCGAGCCTTGTGCTCGGCCCGGACGGGTTCTTCGACGGCCAGATCTTCGATCCCGATCGGATCGATGCCTACATCGCGGCCCAGAATCGCGACTGATCATTTGCGCGCCATTCTTGTGCATTGCACAAAATTTGTGCGCCCTGCCCGCTCCGTTGATCAACGTTTGACCGTGTCTCGGCTCGCCGGGCCGGCGCCTGAAGCGCCTACCGCTTTGATTCTCCTGGAAATCCGTCTTCCACGCAAAACTGGCACGCTTCGTGCTTTAAGATAATCGCGCCCCTCGCGGGCAATAGAACAGGCGTCCAATGGCGGGCGCCACAGGCAAAGCTGCCGCTCAGGTCGACGCGTGTCCCGGATGTACGGACGCGACAGGCCTGGCCGGCAGCTTTTTTGTTTTGGACCGAAACGCAATCGAAGGCGCCGATCCCAGGCGGCGCCGAACGGAGACGACGATGACGAAACGGATCGGAACTGGCGCTTCCCTGAAGGACTTCACCCGCCGCGATTTCCTGGCGAGCAGCATCCTGACGGCGGTGCTGTTCGCCGCCGCGGTTCTGCTGTTTCCCACCAATCACGACAGAGAGGCCAAGGGTCCGCAAGTGACCGCGGAGATCACAGCCTCGCCGCGCTGACCGATGCCGCGCCTCTGATCAACACAACACGCGGTGCCTCCACGCCGCAAACGGAGCCGACCATGACCGCAAACCTCCAAGCCGCGCCCAGCCAGGACAGTAGCTCCCGGCAGGCGCTCCTCATCTCCACCATCGCCTTCACCGTCTGCTTCGCGGTGTGGACGATCTTCTCCATCATCGGCGTGCGCATAAAGCAGGAGCTCGGGCTGAACGAGACCGAGTTCGGACTGCTGGTCGGCACGCCGATCCTCACCGGCTCGCTCGTGCGCATGGTGCTCGGCGTCTGGACCGACCGCTACGGCGGCAGGCTGGTCTACACCATGACCATGCTCGCGGCGGCGGTCGCGACCTTCCTGCTCGCCTTTGCACATACCTATGAGCAGATGCTGGTCGCGGCGCTCGGCGTCGGGCTTGCCGGTGGATCCTTCGCGGTCGGCGTCGCCTATGTTTCGCGCTTCTTCCCCGCGCGCAAACAAGGCACGGCTCTCGGCATCTTCGGCGTTGGCAATGTCGGCGCCGCGGTCACCAAGTTCCTGGCGCCGCTCGTACTGATTGCCTGGGGCTGGCAGTCGGTCGCGCTGATCTGGGCCGCAGCGCTGGTTGTCATGGCCGGCGTGTTCTGGTTCATGACCAGCGACGATCCGGTCATCCGCGAGCGCCGTGCCGGTAAGGCAGTACCGGCGAGAAGCTTCTGGCAGGAATTCGCGCCGCTGAAGAACCTGCAGGTCTGGCTCTTCGCCTTCTACTTCTTCTTCTC
>NZ_RZSR01000022.1:0-9670 GCF_004023265.1 Mesorhizobium sp. M1A.F.Ca.IN.020.06.1.1 | reverse complement strand
TGCGTTCGTGGCGCTCTCGCTCTGGCTGCCGCGCTATCTGATCGGCGTCTATGGCTTCGGCATCGCCACCGCCGGCATGATCGGCGCCGCCTATTCGATCCCCGCAAGCATTTTCCGCGCTTATGGCGGCGTGCTTTCCGACCGCATCGGCGCCCGTACCGTGCTCTATTGGACCTTCGCCGTATCTGCCGTCGCGACCCTCGTTCTGTCTCTCCCCTCGGCAGATTACGTCGTGCGCGGTATCAGCGGGCCGATCCCGTTCCATGTCGAGATCGGCCCGCTCGCCTTCATCGCCGTCGCCTGCGTGCTCGGCTTCTTCATGAGCCTCGGCAAGGCCGCCGTCTACAAGCACATCCCCGTCTACTACCCGCAGAGCGTCGGCGCGGTCGGCGGGGTGGTGGGCATGATCGGCGGCCTCGGCGGCTTCATCCTGCCGATCGCCTTCGGCGCGCTGAACGACCTCACCGGCGTCTGGTCGAGCTGCTTCATGCTGCTGTTCGTCAGCGTGGTCTCGTGCCTTCTCTGGATGCACGCCACCATCCGCCGGATGGAGCGCGCGGCCGCCGTAAAGCCCGCGCCCCTCACCTACGCCGCCGAATAGATCGGAGCTGACCGGACATGAGCGAGAAACTCGTCATCATCGGCAACGGCATGGCCCCCGGCAGGATGCTCGAGCACCTGCTGGAAGCTGCACCCGACCGCTACGCCGTCACCATCTTCAACGCCGAGCCGCGCGTGAATTACGACCGCATCATGCTGTCGCCGGTGCTTTCGGGCGAGAAGGAGTTCGAGGAAATCGTCATCCATGGCGACGGCTGGTACATCAAGCACGGCATCACCCTCTACAAGGGCCACAGGATCGTCGCCATCGACCGCGACGCGAGGACCGTCACCTCGGACCACGGCGTGACCGAAGGCTACGACAGGCTGATCATCGCCACCGGCTCGGTGCCGTTCATCATCCCGGTGCCAGGCAAGGACTTGCCGGGCGTGCTCAGCTACCGCGATCTCGACGACGTCAACGCCATGCTGCTTGCCGCGCAGTCGCGCGCCAAGGCGATCGTCATCGGCGGCGGCTTGCTCGGCCTTGAAGCGGCGGCCGGGCTTAAAGAGCGCGGCATGGACGTGACCGTCCTGCACGTCATGCCGACACTGATGGAGCGCCAGCTCGATCCGGCTGCCGGCTATCTGCTGCAGAAGGCCGTCGAGGCGCGCGGCATCAAGGTCATGACCAAGGCCAACACCAAGGCCATTGTCGGCAATGGCAAAGTCGAGGGCGTCGAACTCATGGACGGCACGATCATTCCGGCGACGCTGGTCGTGATGGCGGTCGGCATCCGCCCGAATATCGCGCTGGCCAAGGACGCAGGGCTGGAAGTCAATCGCGGCATCGTCGTCGACGACCGCATGCAGACATCCGATCCGGCGATCATGGCGCTCGGCGAATGCGCCGAGGTCGGCGGCCATGTCTACGGGTTGGTCGCGCCCCTCTACGAGATGGCCCGCGTCGCGGCAGCCGGGCTGGCGAACGGCGAGGACAGGCGCTTCGTCCATTCCGACACGCCGACCAAGCTCAAGGTCACCGGCATCGACCTTTATTCGCTCGGCGACTTTGCCGACGGCGACGACCGCGAGGAGATCATCCTGCGCGACGCATCGGCCGGCATCTACAAGCGGGTCGTGCTGCAGGACAACCGCATCATCGGCACGGTGCTGTTCGGCGAGACCGCCGACGGCGCCTGGTTCAATGATTTGAAGAAGAAGGCGACCGACATCTCGGAGATGCGCGACACGCTGATCTTCGGCCAGGCATTCCAGGGAGGCGCTTCCTCGGACCCTTTGGCGGCCGTTGCGGCACTGGCGGATGATGCGGAAATCTGCGGCTGCAACGGCGTCTGCAAGGGAAAGATCACCGGCGCGATCACCGGCAAAGGGCTGACCGGGCTCGACGACGTGCGCGCCCACACCAAAGCCTCGGCCTCGTGCGGCTCGTGCACGGGTCTCGTCGAACAACTCCTGAAACTCACGCTGGGCGAGGCCTACAATCCGGCGGCCGTGCAGCCCATGTGCGGCTGCACGAGCCTCGGTCATGACGACGTGCGGCGCCTGATCAAGGCGAAGGGGTTGAAAACGATACCGGCCATCATGCAGGAGCTCGAATGGAAGACCTCCTGCGGCTGCGCGAAGTGCCGGCCCGCGCTCAACTACTATCTGGTCTGCGATTGGCCGGACCAATATGCCGACGACTATCAGTCGCGCTTCATCAACGAGCGTGTGCACGCCAACATCCAGAAGGACGGCACCTATTCGGTCGTGCCGCGCATGTGGGGTGGCGTCACGAGCGCGAGCGAATTGCGCGCCATCGCCGACGTGGTCGATAAGTTCGACATCCCGACCGTGAAGGTGACCGGCGGCCAGCGCATCGACATGCTTGGCATCCGCAAGGAGGACCTGCCTGCGGTATGGGCCGATCTCGGCAAGGCTGGCTTCGTCTCAGGTCATGCCTACGCCAAGGGCCTGCGCACGGTGAAGACCTGCGTCGGCTCCGACTGGTGCCGTTTCGGCACCCAGGATTCGACGGGGCTGGGCATCCGCATCGAGAAGTTCATGTGGGGTTCCTGGACCCCGGCCAAGGTGAAGATGGCGGTCTCGGGATGCCCGCGCAATTGCGCCGAAGCGACCTGCAAGGATGTCGGCGTGGTCTGCGTCGATTCTGGCTACGAGATCCACTTCGCTGGCGCCGCCGGCCTCGACATCAAGGGCACCGAAGTGCTCGGTCTGGTGAAGACCGAGGACGAAGCGCTGGAGGTGATCGTGGCGCTTGTCCAGATGTATCGCGAGCAGGCCCGCTACCTCGAGCGCATCTACAAATGGGCCAAGCGCGTCGGTGCCGCCGAGATCAAAAAGCAGGTCCTGGAGGACGTGGAGAAGCGCCGCGCCTACTTCGAGCGCTTCGTCTTTTCGCAGAAATTCGCGCAGGTCGACCCGTGGTCCGAACGCGTCTCCGGCAAAGACAAGCACGAGTTCCGGCCGCTGGCCTCGGTCGGGTTCGCCGAGGCGGCCGAGTGATGGAGAAGTTCGCGCCATCCTGGACGCTCGCCTATCAAGCAAATACGGGAGTGCCCCAATGAACTGGATCGCAATCGGCTCCGTTTCCGACGTCCCTCGCCGCGGCGCGCGTTGCGTGGCCACCCCGCAAGGCAAGATCGCCGTTTTCCGCACCGCGGATGACCAGGTCTTCGCCATCGAAGACCATTGCCCGCACAAAGGCGGGCCGCTCAGCCAGGGCATCGTCCATGGCGCGGCGGTGACCTGCCCGCTGCACAATTGGGTGATCTCGCTGGAGACCGGCAAGGCGCTCGGCGCCGACGAAGGCTCGGTTAGGACGATCCCGGTCAGGATCGAAGGCGAACGGCTGTTCATTGCGCTCGAAGCGTTGGCCTCGAAAGCAGCCTGAGCCATGGAAGAAGCACGCGAGGTGAGGACCACCTGCCCCTATTGTGGGGTGGGGTGCGGCGTGGTGGCCGAGATCGCCGCGGGTGGCAAGGCAACCGTCCGCGGCGATCCCGAGCACCCGGCCAATTTCGGCCGCCTTTGCTCTAAGGGTGCCGCGCTTGCCGAGACGCTCGGCCTCGATGGCCGCTTGCTTCAGCCCGAAATCCAAGGCAGGCAGACGAGTTGGGACGAAGCGCTCGACCTCGTCGCCGCGAAATTCTCGGACGCGATTGCCGAGCATGGGCCGGACTCGGTCGCCTTCTATGTCTCCGGCCAGTTGCTTACCGAAGATTACTACGTCGCCAACAAGCTGATGAAAGGCTTCATCGGCTCGGGCAATATCGATACCAATTCGCGGCTGTGCATGGCGTCGTCGGTCGCCGGCCACCGCCGCGCTTTCGGCGAGGACATCGTTCCCGGTGTCTATGAGGATTTCGAGCACGCCGATCTGATCGTGCTCACCGGCTCCAACACCGCATGGTGCCACCCCGTGCTCTACCAGCGCATGCTCGCGGCGCAGCGCGAACGCGGAACCAGGATCGTCGTCATCGATCCGCGCCGCACCGCCACGGCCGACGAATGCGACCTGCACCTGGCGCTTGATCCGGGCACGGACGTGCTCTTGTTCAACGGCCTTCTGGCGCATCTCGTCCAGAGCGGAAAGATCGACGCGGATTTCATCCGCACCAGCACATCGGGCTTCGAAGCCGCTGCCGCGCTGGCCGGTGCCGATGCGCCGTCGATCGCGCGCGTCGCAAAAGGCTGCGGGCTGGTGGCCACGGATGTCCAGGCCCTTTATGAGATCTTCGCCGGCACCGAACGGACGGTCACCGTCTACAGCCAGGGCGTCAACCAGTCGGCACATGGAACCGACAAGGTCAACGCCATCCTCAACTGCCACCTCGCCACCGGCCGCATTGGCAAGCCAGGCATGGGGCCGTTCTCGGTCACGGGCCAGCCGAACGCCATGGGCGGCCGCGAGGTGGGGGGCCTCGCCAACCAACTTGCCGCGCACATGGACTTCGCGGATCAGGCCGCTGTCGAGCGGGTCTCCCGCTTCTGGAAGGCGCCCGGAATCGCGCGACGCGGCGGGCTGAAGGCCGTGGACATGTTCCAGGCGGTTGCCGACGGCCGCATCAAGGCGCTGTGGATCATGGGCACTAATCCCGCGGTGAGCATGCCGGACGCGTCGCGCGTGCGCGCCGCCCTGTCCAAATGCGATTTCGTCGCGGTTTCGGATGTGACCCGCACCGACACCACGCGCTATGCCGACGTGCTGCTGCCCGCCGCTGCCTGGGGCGAGAAGGACGGCACGGTCACAAATTCGGAACGGCGCCTCTCGCGTCAGCGGCCGTTCGTGCCGTCGCCGGGCGAAGTGAAAGCCGATTGGCGCATCATCTGCGAGGTCGCCGCGCGCATGGGCTTCGGCGATGCTTTTGCCTACCAGACGCCGGCCGAAATCTTCCGCGAGCATGCCGCGCTCTCGGCTTTCGAGAACAATGGGGGGCGCTTGTTCGATCTGGGCGGCCTGATGGACCTCAGCGATGCGGGCTATGCCGGCTTCGCGCCGCGCCACTGGCCGGCACCAGAATCGCGCGAGTACCAGACGAGATTGTTTGCGGACGGTCGTTTCCCGACACCGGACGGCCGTGCGCGTTTCGTGCCGGTGCGGCAGGAGGCGACGGCGTTTACAGTCGATGCGGACTATCCGCTTGCGCTGAACACGGGCCGGTTGCGCGACCAATGGCACACCATGACGCGTACCGGCACCGTGCCGCGCCTGATGGCCAACACGCCGGAACCGGCGGTCGACCTCAATCCGGCGGATGCGGCCGCGCACCAGCTCAAGGATGGTGACCTTGCCCATCTGTCGACGCGCTTCGGTTTCGTGCGCGCGAGAGTACGTGTGACCAACGCGCAGCGGCGCGGCCATGCCTTCATGCCCATGCATTGGAGCAGCCAGTTCGCGGCCAGGGCCGCCACCGGCCTGCTGTCCTCGCCTGTCACCGACCCGCATTCCGGCCAGCCGGAACTGAAGCATGTCCCAGTCAGAATCGTGCGCGAAAACACTGGATGGGCCGGCGTGCTCATCACGCGGCGCGACCTCAGGCCGACCGGTTTCGTCCACTGGAGCCGCTACGCGGTCGAAGGCGGCTGGGTCTACGAACTGACGGGGACCGAGCCGCCGGACCAGGGCATTCTTCTGGCGCGCAAGCTGCTCGGCGTTCAACGGCAGGATCAACTGCTCGAATACACCGATCGCCGCGGGCTCGCTTATCGCGCCGCTGCGATCGACGAAGGCGGCGCCATGGCTGAGGCCGTGCTGATCGCCGCTCCAGACCAGTTGCCGACGCGGGACTGGCTGGTCTCGCTGCTGGCCACCCGCCAGCCGCTGTCGGCAGGCGATCGCCATGCGCTTCTTTCCGGGCGTTCACCAGCGCCGATGCCCGCCATCGGGCGGGTCGTGTGCTCATGCTTCCACGTCGGCGTCAACCAGCTCGCTTCGGCGGTCGCTGCGGGCTGCGACAGTCTGGAGGCGATCGGCTCGACGCTGCGCGCCGGAACCAACTGCGGGTCGTGCCGCTCGGAGATAAGGGCGATCATCGACGCCCGGCACGTTCAGGCCGCCGAGTGAAATTCTCCGGAACAGCTCAGATCACCGCTTCTTCCAGGAACGGTTCGTTGCGCGGGATGCGCTCGTAACAGAACGGTGACAGGTCCAGCGTCTGGAAGGCGCCGTGAACGATCAGCTCCGACACCGCGCGCCCGACCGCCGGCGACTGCTGCAGGCCGTGCCCTGAGAAGCCGTTGGCGAACATGAAGTTCTTCACCTCCGGGTGAAAGCCGACGATGCCGTTGTGGTCGAGCATGTTGTATTCGTAGTGGCCGGTCCAACTGGTCTGGACCTTGAGCGCGTCGAAGGCCGGAATGCGGTGCCACAGCGCCGGCCAGATATAATCGTCGAACTCCTCGAAATGCATTTCGAAATCGTCGTAATCGGCCGGCCCGTCGCCCTGCGGCGTGTTGCCGGTAAGGAAGAGCTCGCCTTCCGGGCGCACGAAAGTGCCGGAAAGGTCGATGACGTTGGGCATTCGCCCAGGGATCGGGTTGGCGCTGGCGAAGACGAAGCTGTAGCGCTTGTACGGGGCTACCGGGATGGAAAGGCCGGCCATGGCAGCGACCTGCTGCGCTCGCGGGCCGGCGGCGTTGACCAGGGTTCCGCAAGCGACTGTCTCGCCGGTCGCCAGCCGAGCGGAGACAACCCGCCCATCGACGACATCCAGTCCGGTCACGGCATTTTCGATGTACTCGACCCCGCTGGCGCGGGCGGCGCGGCGGAAGCCGTTCAACATGCCCATGGAATCGAACCAGCCCTCTTCGCGCGCACCCCACGAACCGCCGCCGAGGTCGTCGACATTCAGCCAGGGGAAGCGTTCCTTCAGCGGACCCGGCTCGAGGAAGACGGTGTGGGCGCCGAGGCTGCGCTGCAGCTCGACCCGCTCCTTGGCCGCCTCCACGCCTTCCGGCGAGCAGCAATAGAGATATCCGTGCTCCTTGAAGCCGAGATCGGGCGCCGGCTCGTTCGTGTAGAAGGGCGCCATCCGCTCCTGGAAACCGCGGATGATCTCGATGCCGAACTGGCTGATCTTCACATTGATCGGATTGGAGTATTGCTGGCGGATGGCGCTGGTGGAGAGCGCCGTCGAGGAGAATTCGTAGCTGGAGTCGCGCTCGACCACGAGGATCGAGGCGCCACTGCCCAGCGCTTGGCTCAGCCAATATGCCGTCGACGAGCCGATGACGGCACCGCCGACGATGACGATGTCGTAGGCGTAGCGCGAGGGTGCTTTGTAAGGGGGGATCGCCACGGCCGTCTCCCGAGTCTAGAGGTTGAAGGACGCAATCAGGGCGTCCGAGCCCCGCGCCAGCAGGCCGAGGTCGGAACCGACGGCAACCATGGTGAAGCCGTCGGCGAGATAACGGTCGGCGTCGGCCTTCACGGGAGCCAAAATCCCGCTCGCCTTGCCTGCCGCGGCCGAGGCCTTGCGCACGGAAGCGATCGCTTCCTGCACATGCGCAGCGCCGGGATTGCCCATCGCACCCATATTCGTGGAAAGATCGCCGGGCCCGACAAACAGAACGTCCACGCCTTCCACCGCTGCGATCTCAGCCGCATTGGCGACGCCGGCCGCGTCCTCGATCTGCACGGCCAACAGCTGCTGCTCGCGCGCTTTCGCATGATACCCGGCGATACGGCCGAAGGCGTTGGCGCGATGGCCGACCGAGAAGCCGCGGAAGCCGCCCGGAGCATAGGTCATCGCCGCGACGATTGCGCGCGCCTGGTCCGGCGTGCGCACATTCGGAATCATCAGGCTGCGGGCACCGACATCCAGGGCCTGCTTCATCAGGTTGGGATCGTCGGACGGCAGGCGCACCACCGCCTCGCACGGAAATGCCGCCGCGACCTGAAGCTGCGCCATGATGCTGCGCAGATCGTTGGGGCTGTGCTCGCCGTCGATCAGCAGCCAGCCCGCTCCGGAACCAGCCACCACTTCTGTGGTCAGCGCTGAAGCCAGCGAGCACCAGATGCCGATATGAGGCCGGCCGGCCTTAACGGCCGCCTTCAGCGAATTGACGCGCTCTTGCATTTGCGATCGGTCTCCAGTGGAAGAGGCATTGAAATTTGTATGATGTCCTATATCATACGCCTCCATTGAGCTGCAAGACGCTCTGGCGAGCACGGGAGTTGCGCATGAAAATCGGTTTCATCGGACTTGGCGTCATGGGCGCGCCCATGGCGCGGCATCTTGCCGATGCCGGGCACGAGATCGTCACGGTGCTCAATCGCTCTCCTCTGCCTGCCGATCTGAAAGCGTCGGTGCTGACTTCCCCGGCGGAAGTGGCGCGGGTTTGCGAAATCATCATCACCATGCTGCCCGATACGCCCAACGTGGAGCGCGTCCTGCTCGGGCCGGGTGGCGTGCTCGAAGGGATTTCAGCCGGCAAGCTGGTCATCGACATGAGCTCGATCAGCCCGATCGCCACCGCGCAATTCGCGGCGAAGTTCAGGGAAGCGGGAGGCGGCTTCCTCGACGCACCCGTCTCCGGCGGCGAGGTCGGCGCAAAAGCGGCGAGTCTCACCATCATGGTCGGCGGGCCGGCTGCCGAATTCGAGCGCGCGCTGCCCATCTTCGAAAAGCTCGGCAAGAATATCACCCTGATCGGCGAGAAGAACGGCGCCGGCCAGACCTGCAAGATAGCCAACCAGATCATCGTCGCGCTCAACATAGAAGCCGTTGCCGAAGCGCTTGTTTTTGCCAGCAAAGCGGGCTGCGATCCGGCGAAGGTCCGAAGCGCGCTGATGGGCGGCTTCGCCTCGTCCCGCGTGCTCGAAGTGCATGGCGAGCGCATGATCGCCCGCACCTTCGCGCCGGGCTTCCGCATCCGCTTGCACCAGAAGGATCTCAACCGCGCGCTCGAAAGCGCCCGCGCGCTTGGAGCCGCCCTGCCGAGCACGGCGCTGGCGCAGCAACTGATGAATGCCTGTGCGGCCCGCCCGGGCGGCGCGGAAGCAGACCACTCGTCGCTCGTCCGGGCTCTCGAGGTCCTGAGCGATCATGAACTGTCAAACGGAAAGGAATAACCGATGCGCGGAACCGGCAAGGCCGATGTCTTCGTCATGCTGGCCCATCCCGTGGGCCACGCGAAAAGCCCTGGCATCTTCAACGAGATCTTCGAGCAGAAGGGGCTCGACAGTCTGATGGTGCCGCTGAGCTGCCGTCCGGAAGATTTCGATACTTTCTGGGCCGGCATCACGGCGGCGGAGAACATCCGCGGCGTCATCATCTCGGTGCCCTATAAGGTCCCGGTCTACCACAAATGCGCCGCCGCCCACGATCGCGCCGCGCGCGTGCAGAGCGCGAATTCCGTGCGCCGGCAGGGGGACGGCACCTGGTATGCCGACAATTTCGACGGCGTCGGCTTCATCGACGGCTTGAAGGCCGGCGGACACCGGATCGCCGGCAGGCGCATCCTCCAGGTCGGCGCAGGCGGTGCGGGCGCATCGCTGACCTACTGCCTCGCCGAGGAAGGCGCGACGGAGATTCGCCTCGCCGACATCGACAGGGGACGCGCGCAAAAGCTCGCTTCGCTGGTCAGCAGGTCGTTCCCCGAT
>NZ_RZSR01000230.1:0-7152 GCF_004023265.1 Mesorhizobium sp. M1A.F.Ca.IN.020.06.1.1 | reverse complement strand
GAATTGGAAAGGGCCGCTCCCGGCGGCCCCTCAAGGTTTTATCCCAAAAACCGGATTTTATCCAAAGACCAGCTTCACCCAACCTTCAGGCCGCGTGCGAGGCCTGGGTATCCGACAGCAGCGCGTGGATCGCCACTGCGTCGCGCGTCCCCCTGATCTTGGCCACCGTATCGCCATCGCGCAGCATGCGCGCGATACGCGACAGCGCCTTAAGATGGTCGGCGCCGGCGCCTTCGGGCGCAAGCAGCAGAAACACCAGGTCGACCGGCTGGTCGTCGAGCGCCTCGAAATCGACCGGCGCCTCCAGCCGGGCGAACACGCCTGCGATCCGCTTGACCCCTGCGAGCTTGCCATGCGGAATGGCGATGCCGTTGCCGACGCCGGTGGAGCCCAGCCGCTCGCGTTGCAGGATGGTGTCGAACACTTCCCGCTCCGGAATGCCTGAAATCGCCGCCGCCCTCTCCGACAGCAATTGCAGAAGCTGTTTTTTGGAATTCGCCTTCAACGCCGGCATGATAGCCGGGACGCTGATGAGATCGCTGAGATCCATGCCTGAAAAATCCCTTGCTCGCCTACCGCGCCGGTCGTCCCCCTCGCGCGGCCGGCTTTCTTATCCCTGCGCGACTTTGGTGGTCGACGGATCGATCCAGCCGATGTTTCCATCCGGCCGGCGGTAGACAATATTGACGTGGTCGTTTCCGGCGTTGCGGAAGACGAAAACCGGGCTGTCCTTGGTATCGAGTTCGATGACGGCAGACGCCACCGACATGGTGCGAAGCGTCACGGTCGATTCGGCGACGATGGCCGGAGCGAAGTTCTCCGGGATTTCCTCTTCGTCGTCGGCGAGCGGCTCCATCACGGCGTAGGCGATGTCGGTGGATTCGCCGTTGCCGTTGCTGGAATTGTGCGACTTCAGCCGGCGCTTGTAGCGCCTGAGCCGCGTTTCGAGGCGATCGGCGGCCGCCTCGAAGGCAAGCGTGGGATCCTGGGCGTCCCCGGTCGCCTGCAGCGAGGCGCCGGAATCGAGGCGGATCATGCAATCGGCCGAGAAGCGCGATCCCGCTTTGATGACCGTTACATGTCCTGAAAAACCCCGATCGAAATATTTTTCAATCGCTTCGTTGACACGATCGTTGATGCGCGTACGGAACGCATCGCCGATGTCCATGTGTTTTCCCGAAATGCGCAGATTCATCTGAAAACTGACCTTCCCTGCTCAGGCTTCAAACTGTCCCAAGTTTATACCCGTGGTGCGCGCGCACAAGCTTTGCGGCGGCACGCGCGCCGATTTTAGACCCGAACTTTCCGGTTGATCACAAGTCGCCTTCTGGCCGTCCGAGGCCTTCGCTTTGACGGAGCCATTCGCGAGGCGGGCATCACGGCCCGGCTCATGCGGGCGGGCTTCTAGACACTTCATTGCAGCTTGTCAATGAAACACGAAAACTGTGAAAAATCGCCATTCCTCAGCTCGGACCAAACTAGGTCAGGCCCGATGAATATCAACTGCCCTATCGCCCGGCGTTGGCCAGCGCCCGCTTCTCCCGGCGCCGCTGCACCGATGAAGGAATGTTCATGCCTTCCCGGTATTTGGCGACCGTGCGGCGGGCGATGTCGACGCCGCTTTCCCGCAGCATGTCGACGATAGCGTCGTCGGAAAGCACGTCGGCGGGCTTTTCCTCGTCGATCAGCTGCTTGATGCGGTCACGCACGGCTTCCGACGAATGCGCTTCGCCGCCTTCCGCCGAGGCGATCGAAGCGGTGAAGAAATAGCGCAGCTCGAACACGCCGCGAGGCGTCAGCATGTATTTGTTGGCAGTGACGCGGCTCACCGTCGATTCATGCATGCCGATCGCGTCGGCCACCGTGCGCAGGTTGAGCGGCTTGAGATGCCGCACGCCATGGACGAGGAACGCGTCCTGCTGGCGCACGATTTCCGAAGCCACTTTCAGGATCGTCTTCGCCCGCTGGTCGAGGCTGCGCGTCAGCCAGTTGGCGTTCTGCAGGCATTCGGCCAGAAACTCCTTTTCCGCCTGGTCCTTGGCATGGCCGGAAACCCGGGCGAAATAGACATGATCGACCAAAACTCGCGGCAGCGTGTCGGCGTTGAGCTCCACCGCCCAGCTGCCGTCGGCAGCGGCCCGCACCTCGACGTCGGCAACGATGGCGTCGCTCGCGCCGCCCGAAAACGCGGTGCCGG
Organism: Mesorhizobium sp. M1A.F.Ca.IN.020.06.1.1; assembly: GCF_004023265.1. Taxonomy (NCBI): domain Bacteria; kingdom Pseudomonadati; phylum Pseudomonadota; class Alphaproteobacteria; order Hyphomicrobiales; family Phyllobacteriaceae; genus Mesorhizobium; species Mesorhizobium sp. M1A.F.Ca.IN.020.06.1.1. The sequence goes on along the minus strand of NZ_RZSR01000230.1, from coordinate 4,955 downwards.
GACGCGGATCGAGCGCCCGGATCTCGGCCAGCATGTCGAGAAGGTCTTCCTCGTCGACGCCGCAGATGCGTTTCAGCGTCTGGAAATCCCGCCGCGCCAGGAGTTCGAGATTAGCCACCAGGGCCTTCATCGCCGGATCGAGCCGGTCGCGTGCGGCAAGCTGCAGCGACAGGCATTCGGCGAGGTCGCGGGCAAACAGGCCGGCCGGCTCGAAGGTCTGGCAGACCGCGAGCGCTCGCGCGACCGCTCCCATGTCCGCCCCCAGCCGCGCGGCAATCTCTTCCAGATCGGCGCGCAGATAGCCCGCTTCGTCGAGGCTGTCGGCAAGCTCGCCGGCAATCAGGCGCTCGGCGGGTTTGGAGAAGGCAAGCGCGATCTGTTCGCCGACATGCTCGCGCAGCGTCACGATGGTCGCGGCCATCTCGCCGACGTCGAAGCCTTCCGACGAAGCGCTGCCGGCGCTGCCCGCGGATGCCGACTTCCACTGCGCGGTGAGATCCGGTCCGAGCTTTTCGCTGGTGCCGGGGTCGTCGGGAAACAGGTTCTCCAGCGAAGAGTCGAGCTTTTCCGAGATCGCCTCGGCGCTCCATTCCGTCTCGCTTTCGAACCAGTCGTCCCCGGCGGCGGATTCTGGAGCGGTCTCGCTCTTCTGCGGCTGGTCGCCGCCCGCATCGTCCTGCGGCTCGGCTCGCTCCAAGAGCGGATTGCGCTCGATTTCCTCGTCGATGAAGCGGTCGAGCTCGACATGGGTGAGCTGCAGCAGCCGGATCGACTGCATCAGTTGGGGCGTCATCACCAGCGACTGGGACTGTCTGAGCTGCAGTTTGGCCGCCAGCGCCATGGTTGGATTCAAACGCCTCGTCTACGCATCGAGCTGCCGTTTTTCGGTCGGGCATAGAAACTGGCCCGGCTTTTGCTTGTCAAGGAAAACGCTAGCAGAGACAGCTTACCGGAGCGTTATTCGCGGACAGAGCAGGCATAAAGCCGGAAAATTCAGCGAGAAATTGCCGCGGAACCGGAATTTTCGCGTCTAGAGCGTAAAACCCTCGCCGAGATAGAGCCGCCGCACATCGGCGTTGGCGACGATCTCGTCGGCGCGGCCATGCGTGAGCACCTGGCCGGCATGGATGATATAGGCGCGGTCGATCAGGCCGAGCGTCTCACGCACATTGTGGTCGGTGATCAGCACGCCGATGCCGCGCGCGGTCAGATGGCGGACGAGCTGCTGGATGTCGGCGACCGCGATCGGATCGATACCGGCGAAGGGCTCGTCGAGCAGCATATAGGCCGGCCGCGTCGCCAGCGCCCGCGCGATCTCGAGGCGGCGTCTTTCGCCGCCGGACAGCGACATCGACGGCGCCTTGCGCAGATGGCTGATGTGGAATTCCTCGAGCAGCTCGTCGAGCGTGCGCTCACGTTCCTTGCGGCTCTTTTCCACCACTTCCAGAACGGCGCGAATGTTCTGCTCGACGTTGAGGCCCCGGAAGATCGACGCTTCCTGCGGCAGATAGCCGATGCCGAGGCGGGCGCGCCGGTACATCGGCATCGAGGTGACGTCGAAGCCGTCGATCTCGATCGTGCCTTCGTCCACCGGCACGAGACCGGTGACCATGTAGAAACAGGTGGTCTTGCCGGCGCCGTTGGGCCCAAGCAGTCCGACGGCCTCGCCGGCCCGCACGCCGAGCGTCACGCCGCTCACCACCTTGCGGCCCTTATAGCTCTTGGTCAGGCCCTTGGCGATCAGGGTGCCCTTGAACTTTGCCTTGTCGGCGCCGATCGTCGCCGGCGCAGACGCTTTTGCGGCCGTCCGCCCCGGGAGGCGGGCCAGCAGCGACGATACGCCGACCATTAGTTGCTCGACGCTCCCTGCTGGGCCGTGCCCTTTTGGGGCGCGCCCTGCTTCTGCGGCGTAATCGACATGATGACCCGACCGCCGGTGCCGCAGCCGTCGACATTGGCAAGGCCGCTTTTCATCTGAACGGTGAGCTTGCAGCCCTTGAGCACGTTGTCGCCCTGCGAGAGCACGACTTCGCTGCCGGAAAGAACGAGCACCTGGGTCTTCATGTCGAACGTGCCCTTGTCGCCGGTGGCGATCTGGTCGTTCGATTTAATATAGACTTTGTTCTCGACCACGAGGTGGTCGATATTGGCTGCCCCGGTCATCGCCGATGCGCCCGCCGCCGCGCCCTTGGGAGCGTTTGGATCCTTGACGTAATAGACCGTCATCTTGCCGGCCTTGAGCAGCGTCGGCCCCTGATTGACGGTGACGTTGCCGCTGAAGATAGCCGCGCTGTCGGCCTGGCGGACCTCGAGCTTGTCGCTTTCGATCTGGATCGGCTGGTCGCCTGACAATTTCAGGCCGGACATCTGGCTGGTGCCGCCGGATTGGGCAAGCGCCGGCGCCGCCCCGAGCAACATGAAGAGAGAGGCCGCCGCTGCAAGCCTTGCCGAACTACTGCGACGCATTCTGCTCTCCGCCCTTTGCCTCTGCCGCCTTCAGACTTGCCGCGTCGATGTTGACGCGCACCCGGTTCTCGAAGACCACGACCTTGCCGTTTTCTTCCACCGACATCGAGTCGGCGGTGATGCGCGATCCGCCGCGGCTGACATCGACCGGATTGTCGGTCTTCATAGAGCCTTTGCCCATGTCTAGGAAGACCGATTTGAACTTGGCTTCCATGCCGTCGCTCGTCGTCACCAGGACATCGCTTGTGAGGTCCATCGTGTTGGCGTCGCGGTCGTAGATGCCATGCGCGGCGTTGACCGCCACCACATTGTCGCTCGCGACGGGCAGCTTGGCATTGATGCCTTCGAGGTCGATGATACCCTGCTTGCCGACATCCTGTGTCGCCCTGGTCGCCGTCAGCGAATAAGGCAGTTTCTGCTTGGTGAAGCCGTTGAGCTTGGGGTTGGCCATCACCAGCTTGCCGTCCGAAAACGCCGTGCCGTCGGCCTGCACCGAGATCGACACCGGCGCGGCGAGATAAGAATAGACCGGAAAGGCGATCGCAATTGCCGCCGCCAGCAGCGGCACGGCGAATTTCAACACGCGCACGCGGCGCGAATGCCGCTGCGCACGATCGAACGCATCGCCGCGCGTGCCGCTTTCGCCAGCGGCAGCCGATACCGTTTCGGCATCGCTCGTTTCGTCAGATCGCGCCAACATGACTATTTTCTAATGAGCCCTTGCCCCGCCAAACACCGCCTATAGGTGGTATGCCGGTCCCCGCAAGCAAGCACAAGCGGAGGAAAACTGCAAAAATGTGACGGCTACTACCGTACGACTAGGACGAATCCGGCTGCACTGCCAGCTCTTCATAGCAGATAGGAACGGGCTGCGTTAATTTTTCGTGAGGTCGTCGTGACCGCCGCGTTGCGCCAAGGGCCAGGGCGTCAGGAAACGGTAGCCCCGCGCGGATGGTTGCTTTAAAAGCGTCCTTTCCCACCGAATGTGAGGCTGACCATGGCAATGAGAGCCGACGACCTGATCGACCGCCGCCGCTTGCGCCGCAAGCTGACGTTCTGGCGCGTGACCGCGTTTGTGATTCTGGCGGCAGCGCTGATCGCGTTTTCGGCATGGATCTATGGTGACGATTTCACCGGTCAGGCGATCGACCACATCGCGAAGGTCAAGATTGAAGGCACCATCACCGAGGACGAGGAGCTGATCAAAAGACTGGAGACGATCCGCAAGTCCGCAACGGTGAAGGGCGTCATCCTGTCGATCGATTCGCCCGGAGGCACCACGGTCGGCGGCGAGTCGATCTATGAGGAAGTGCGCAAACTCGCCGCCGACAAGCCGGTGGTGGCCGAGGTCGGCACGCTGGCCGCGTCCGCCGGCTATATGATCGCAAGCGCGGCCGACCACATCGTCGCCCGCAAGACCTCGATCGTCGGATCGATCGGCGTGCTGATCCAGTATCCCGACGTGAGCGGCCTGATGGACAAGCTCGGCATCAAGCTCGAGGAAGTGAAGTCCTCGCCGCTCAAGGCTGCGCCCTCGCCGTTCAAGCCGACCAATGACGACGAGCGCGCCATGGTGCGCAAGCTCATCCTCGACAGCTATGACTGGTTCGTCGGCATTGTCGCCGAACGGCGCAAGATGACCCGCGAGCAGGCGCAGGCGCTGGCCGACGGTTCGATCTTCACCGGCCGCCAGGCGCTCGCCAATCACTTGGTTGATGCCGTTGGCGGCGAACCCGAGGCGATCAACTGGCTGGCGACCAAAGGCGTCGACAGCAAGCTCAAGGTCGTCGAATGGAAGAATACGGAGGGGCACGGCCTCCTGTTTTCGAGAAGCATGACCAAAGCCGTCGCCAACGCGCTCGGCCTGCCGGATGCCGGCGGCGACATCATTCACGAGCTTGGCGCCGACCGCTTGTTCCTTGACGGTCTCGTTTCGGTCTGGCACCCTTGACAACCATTGGGACGAACCAAATAAAGCAATAAAATCATCCTGATATTTGACCGCAGTGGTTTACGGGGAACGTTCATGATCAAGTCCGAGCTTGTGCAGATCATTGCCGCGCGCAACCCCCATCTTTTCCTCCGCGACGTTGAAAACATCGTCGGCGCGATCTTTGACGAGATCACCGACGCGCTCGCCGAAGGCAACAGGGTCGAGTTGCGCGGTTTCGGTGCCTTTTCGGTGAAAAACCGTCCTGCCCGCACCGGCCGCAACCCCCGCACCGGCGAATCCGTCGAGGTCGAGGAGAAGTGGGTGCCGTTCTTCAAGACCGGCAAGGAGTTGCGCGAAAGGCTGAACGGCGGCAAATAGGCGCCGCGCCGGCAGGTCGGAAACGACGTTTCGGCGCTTAAGCCACCTCCAGGAGATTTGATGTTCAATCGCGTCATGCTCGTCGTGGTCTTCGTGCCGCTGGCCGTCATCCTGATCGCGCTTGCCGTCGCCAACCGCGGCCTCGTCGCCTTCACGCTCGACCCGTTCCACCCCTGTC
>NZ_RZSR01000229.1:0-7153 GCF_004023265.1 Mesorhizobium sp. M1A.F.Ca.IN.020.06.1.1 | reverse complement strand
CTACCTTTCTGCTCATGGCCCCGCTGCGAGAAGAAGGCCATCCAGAAATTGGCGAGCAGCATGCCGACGTCGAAGGCGATCGGGCCGTAGAAGGCGAATTCCGGATCGATCATCCGGGTCTCGGTGTCGGTCACCATGATCGAACCGGAATGCAGGTCGCCATGCAGCAGTGTTTCGGCATTGGCGGCGAATAGGTGCTTGAGCCGCTGCGCCTCGACCTTGAGGTCGCGGTCGGCGCGCAATTCGGCCACCAGGCGGTCGAGCTGCGGGCTGGTGTGCCGGTTCATCTCGGCGTCGAAATAGGGATCGGAGAACACCAGGTTCTCGGTGATGTCGCAGAGCTCGACATTGTCGGCGAACAGCGCGAGATCGGCCTTGCGCTCTTTTGTCGGCATTGAGAGGTCCGAGCCGCGGAACAGCGTGCGGGCCATGAACAGGCCGATGTCGCGCGCAATGTTCGGCAGCTCGCGGCCGTCGATCAGCGCGCGACGCAGGATGATGTAGGGCGGCGCCAGATACTCCATGACAATAAGCGCCTGGTCCTCGTCGAAATAATAGATCGCCGGCACCGAGCCTGGCGCTCGGCGCTGTTGCCTCGTCAGCGCGTGATACTCGAAGAAAGCGCGCTTCAAAGGCAGCGGCCAGCTGTCGCCGACCAGGCGCACATAGGGCAGCGCCTGCTTGACCACCGCCGCGCCCTGGTCGCCCTCGACGATGAAAACGAGGTTCAGATTGCCGTCGCCGACCTCGCGTACTTTCCAGTGGCCGGCGTCCTTGCCAATGCGCTCGGTCAGCGCCGTGGTCTCGCCGAGGCGCTGCGGCAGCGTCTCCACCGACAATGCTTCGAACTTCCCGGTCATCCTCTCCCTCCTGCGCGTGGTGTCCCACGATAACGGAGCCATGGCGGCCGGGCCAAGCTAGGCAGCGCTCTGGCAATTGTCAATCGTGTTGACAATTGCCGAGTGAGCCCATAGCGTCATGGATCAGGGAGGAACGAATGGGCGCAGATGCCGTGTTCCGTGTGGGCGGCCTGAGGAAATCCTTCGGCCAGAACGAGGTGCTTGGCGGCATCGCGCTGGATCTCTATGCGGGCGAGGTCACCGTGCTGATGGGCGCCAACGGCGCCGGCAAATCCACCCTGGTCAAGATCGTCAGCGGCGTCTACGCGCGCGGCGGCGGCACGATGCGGCTCGCCGGCCAGGCCTTCGATCCCGGCTCGCCGGCAGAAGCGATCCGCGCCGGCGTCGTCACCGTTCATCAGAACATCAATGACGGCGTTGTCGCCGATCTCGACGTCGCCACCAACCTGACCCTCGACCGGCTGAGCGGCAAGGGTGCATCGCTGCTGTTCAAGCCCGCCAATGTCCGCGTCGAAGCCAGGACCGTCGCCGACCGCATGGGGCTTACGCTCGATCTTAAGGCACGTGTCGCGGACCTCTCGCTCGCCGATCGTCAGATGGTCGCGATTGCCCGCGCCATGGCGCACCAGCCGAAAGTGCTGATCCTCGACGAGCCGACCTCCTCGCTGTCGAGCGCCGAGGCCGACCGGCTGTTTGCGCTGATCGACAGGCTGCGCGGGCAGGGTGTCGCGATGCTCTATATCTCGCATCGCATGTCCGACATCAGGCGCTTGGCAGACCGCATCGTCTCGATGCGTGACGGCGTCGTCTCCGGCGTGTTCGACCGGAAGCCGCTCGACTATGAGGGCGCGGTCAATGCCATGCTCGGCCGCAAGATACTGCTCGACCGCGTCATTGCCAGAAGCTCGGCGCGCGCGGTCTTCACCGCCCAAGGCCTGCAGCTGGCGCCCGGCGCCAGACCGATCTCGATGACGCTCGGCGCTGGGGAGGTGGTGGCGATCACCGGCCTGGTCGGCGTCGGCAAGACGGCGCTCGCCGAAACTTTGTTCGGCGTGCGCAGGCCGCTCGCCGGCACCATGCATATGGACGGCAAGCCCTACGCACCGGGATCCGCGCGCGAGGCGATCGCTGCCGGCGTCTTCCTTGTGGCCAAGGACCGCGCGATGAGCGGCATCGTCGGCGGCTTCAACATCGAACGCAACATCAGCCTGCCGTTTCTCAAGCGCATGTCCGGCTTCGGCGTCATGAAGAAGCGGGCAGAGCGGGCTGCCGCACGCCGCCAGATCGACGAGCTCGGCATCGTCTGCCGCTCCGAGAAGGACGAGCTTTCCGCGCTTTCGGGCGGCAACCAGCAGAAGGTGATGGTGGCGCGCTGGATGTCGCAGGCCTCGCGCCTGTTCATCCTCGACGAGCCGTTCCAGGGCGTCGATATCTCGGCTCGGCGCGACATCGCAACCAAGCTCAGGGCGAGCGCCGATGGCCGCGCCACACTGCTCTTCGTCACCGAGATCGACGAGGCCCTGGAGACCGCCGACCGCATCCTGGTGATGTCGGAGCACGCGATCGTCGGCGAGCACAGGAACGATGACATCGATCTCGATCGGCTGCTGGCTGAGGTGGCCGGCGGGCCGCTCACCAGCGCGGCGTGAGATCGTATGGATGACGAGACTTGGAGTGCAGGCATGAGTTCCAGTTTGGCGGAGAGGGCAGCAGCGCGGGGGCGTTCGATAACATTGCGCGACTATGCGATCCGCTATGGTTTCATCATCCTGCTGGTCGGGCTGATCGCCTATTTCGCGATCGCCGCCGACGGCTTCGCCTCGCCGCAAAGCGCCGTCTTCATCTTCCAGTCGGTCGCCATCACCGGCGTGCTGGCACTCGGCGTCACCGCGACACTTGTCGTCGGCGGCTTCGATCTGTCGATCGGCTCGGTCGCCACCAGCGCCATGATGGCGGCTTCCTATGCCATGGTTGTGCTGGAGCAGAACGCCGTCGTCGCCGTCATCGCCTGCCTCGTGATCGGCGCGGTCGTCGGCCTCATCAACGGCTGGCTCATTGTCTACATGCGCGTGCCGGATCTGCTCGCGACGCTCGGCATGATGTTCCTGCTGCTCGGCCTGCAACGCATTCCGACCGAAGGCCGCTCGATCGCCACCGGCATGACGATGCCCGACGGCTCGGTCGCCAACGGCAAGTTCTCGGAAGCCTTCCTGGCGCTCGGCCGCCACCGCATCGACTTCTTCATTCCGAACCTGATCCCGGTCTCGGTGGTGGTGCTGGTCGTGCTCGCCGCGCTCATCTGGTTCTTCCTCGAATACACCCGCTTCGGCCGCATGATGTATGCCGTCGGCAGCAACGAACGCGCCGCCGAACTGGCCGGCGCGCCTGTCAAGGCATACAAGATCTGGGCCTATGTCATTTCGGGAGTTTTTGCCTCGATCGGCGGGATTTTGCTCGCTGCCCGGCTTGGACGCGGCGATATCGCCTCGGGTAATAATTTGCTGCTCGACGCAGTAGCGGCGGCGCTTATCGGCTACGCGGTGCTCGGCGCCGCCAAGCCGAACGCTTTCGGCACGGCCGTCGGCGCGGTGTTCGTCGGCGTCCTGCTGCAGGGCCTGACGATGATGAACGCCCCTTACTACACGCAGGATTTCGTCAAGGGCGCGGTTCTCGTCGTCGCCCTTGTCTTCACCTTCGCCCTTTCCGGCAGGGGCAAGAGATAGTTTCGACCGGGGCATTGAGAACAAAACGGAGGAAGACGAAGTGAGCATCACAAGGAGACTTTTAGGGAAGGCCGCACTCGGCCTCGCGGGCGCGGCGCTGCTCATGCAGGGCACAGCATTGGCGGCGGACCGTCCGGCGCCATTCGACAAGCCGGGCGTCAAGATCGCGCTGGTGCGCTATCTCTCCACCGGTGACTTCTTCCAGGCCTATCTCTCCGGCGTCGAGGCGCAGGCCAAGGCGCTCGGCGTCGATCTGCGCGTGCTGGACAGCCGCCAGGACGCAGCGCTCCAGGCCGACATGGTCGACCAGGCGATCGCGCTCGGCGTGCAGGGCATCATCATCCAGCACGGCCTGACGGAATCGATGAAGGACGCCGCCCAGCGCGCCGTCGACGCGGGCATCAAGGTCGTCGCCTTCGACGTCAATGTCGAGAACCCGAAGATCCCGCAGATCGAGCAGTCCGACCGCGATCTCGCGCGACTCGCGCTCGAACAGGCGGTCAAGGACAATGGCGACGCCTGGAAAGCCGGCTATGTCTATGTCGCCGGCATCGCCCCGCTCGACCGCCGCAACGAAACCTGGGTCGACGTGAAGAAGAAACATTCCGGCATCAGCGAGGTCGCCATGTTCGGCACGCTCGACAATCCGATCGCCAATTCCGTCGCCAACCAGGCGCGCTCGGTGCTGCAGGCGCATCCCGATATCAAGGTGATGTTCGCGCCTTACGACGAGTTCGCCAAGGGGGTGAAGATCGCCGTCGACGAAGCCGGCCTGAACAAGGGCATCAAGATCTACTCAGCCGACATATCGACGTCCGACATCGCCGCGATGCGCGAGCCGGACAGCGCCTGGGCCGCCACCGCCGCCACCAACCCGGCAGTCGTCGGCCAGGTCTCGGTGCGCGCGCTGGCGCAACTGCTCGCCGGCGAGGATCCCGGCCACAACGTCATCGTGCCGCCGACGCTGATCACCCAGAAGGAACTTATCGACAAGGACATCAAGAACATGGAAGACCTGTCGGCCAAGCTGCCGCAGTTCGCCCATGCCGATGTCGCCATGCCGGCCTGGATGCCGAACCCCAACGCCAAGTAGGCCACGCGCCTGAAGGCAAGAGCGGCTCTCGGGCCGCTCTTTTTATTCCCGGAGTCGCTCAGGTAGATCGGGCGGCACGCGCCAGCCCATGCGCCACCAGCCGGTCGATGACTTCCGGGTAGCTGATGCCGCTTGCCGCCATTGCCTTGGCGTACATGCTGATGTCGGCGAAGCCCGGAATGGTGTTGAGCTCGTTGATCAGGAACGTCATGTCCGGTCTCACGAAGAAGTCGACGCGCGCCATCGCGTCGCAACCCAGCGCGCGAAACGCCTTCGCCGCCGTCTCGCGGATCTCGCCTTCGATCGTCTCGGGCAGTTCGGCGGGCACCTTAAGTGCTGCTCCATCCTTATCGATATATTTGGCGTCATAGCTGTAGAAGCCGTGGCTTTCGGACGGCACGATCTCGCCGGGACGGGAGACGAAGAGGCCACCTTCCGTGTCCTCAAGCACGCTGCATTCGATCTCGCGGCCGCGGATGAATTCCTCCGCCAGCAGCTTGCCGTCGTGCCTGAAGCCTTCGGCGAGCGCTGCCTGATAGCCCGTTTCGTCGGAGACCTTGCTGACGCCGACGGAAGAGCCCTGGCGGGCCGGCTTGATGAAGACCGGGAGTCCGAGCGCCTGCTCGATCTCCGCGAAGCCAGGCGCGGCCTCGGGCAGGATGGTGCTGGACCGTGCCGTGGGCAGGCCGGCCGCCTTCAGTAACCGCTTGGCGATATCCTTGTCGAGCGCCGTGGCCGAACCGAGAATGCCGCAGCCGGCAAGCGGCACGCGCGCCACCTCCGCCAGTCCTTGCGCGGCGCCGTCCTCGCCATGGAGACCGTGCAGGACGGGAAACAGAATGTCGATCGCGGGCAACTCGTAAGGCGGCCCTTCGGCCGGAACGGCCAGCATTCGGCCATGCCCGCCGGGCACCAGACAGACCTCCGCTCCGTTCGACGGTGTCGCCAGCGCGCCGTCCTCGAAGCGGCTGAGCAGCCATTGCCCTTCGCGGGTGACGAAGATCGGAACGGCATCGTACTTCCCCGGCTCCAGCGCGCCCATGACATTGTTCGCCGAAAGCACCGACACGTCGTGCTCGGCGGACCGCCCGCCAAAGAGCACGCCAATACGCAGTCTTTTTTCGGCCATCGACATCTCCACAATGCTCAAGGATCAGAAACCGACGGCGATGCCGCGCCGGGCAAAAAGCGGTCGAAACTGGCGAGCGGTAGCGTGACGTCCGCCTGGCTCTGCCTGACGTGTCCCGAAGGGTTGTGGAAGCGGATTTCGCCTGGCGAGGCGGCCGTCACCAGTACCAGATGCCCGCCTTTCGACGGCGGCTCGCGCTCGGGCCAGCGGATGCCTGGATGAACCGAGGCGATGAAGTAGCGCCACTTGCAAAGCAGACCGGGCACCGTGGCCGCATCGACATTCGTCATCGTCTCGGCGAACAGGCCGAAACGTTCGCGCACGAACCGGACGAAGGGCTCGTAGATCAGCCCCTTGATCGTACCGTCGCCTTCATTGACGACATAGCCGCCATAGGCCGTGCAGGCGCGGGCGAGCTCAAGCGTCGGATGAATTTCGCCGCGCGCGGCAAGGATCATCTTCAGGCAGGCCATGCCGCAGACATTCACGGCCCAGCGTGCATAATCCTCAATCGTTTCGGCTCCGGAATTGCGCCACAGCGGGTCGCGGTGCAGAGCCGATGGTCCCTCCGCCAACAGCGGCAGAGTCATGCCGGGCGATTCCCACTGGCTGAAATAAGGCACTTCCCTGGTTTGCATAGCGGCTCCAGCTTTGTGTCCCGCAAGCGAGGGGCAAGGCACCCCCTTAAAGCTGTTCGAGCAATAAGCAAAAGATTTGCGCGGATTTTGACCGGTTGGAGCAGTTTTCCAGCAGACGTGAAATGGGCTTCAGTCCTGACCTGGGTCGCGACACGGAGAGAGTGGTCCGTCGTTCTGGGAAAGCGACGGGCCGCTCAGGGAGATCTCCTTGTTTCTTCAGCGCAGCGCCGCGGCAATATTGCCGCCGTCCACCGTCGTCACGTCGGCCGTGGTGCGTTCGGCCAGTGCCTGATGCAGGAAGGCTTGCGCCACGTCGTCGGCCGTCACTTCCTGGCCGAGCAGATTGCCGGACATGTATTCCTTTTCCGAGACACCGCGCGCGCCCGAGCGGCTGGCAATCATGGCGTCGGTCAAAAGCCCGGACCGGATGCGGTCGGCGTTGACCGCGTTCGAGCGGATGCCGTAGGCGCCGTAGTCCAGGGCATACTGGCGCGACAAAAACAGCGTCGCCGCCTTGGGAAGGCCGTAGGCGCCGAATTTCGGCCCGGGATTGACCGCCTGCTTGGAGGTGTTGAACAGCAGCACGCCGCCCGTGCCCTGTTCGAGCATGATGCGCACCGCGTTCTGCGCCGCCGACTGGTGGGCGAAGAAGTTGAGCTCGAAGCTCCTGCGCAGCAGCGCGTCGTCGATTTCGCCGATCCGGCCTTCCC
>NZ_RZSR01000228.1:0-7180 GCF_004023265.1 Mesorhizobium sp. M1A.F.Ca.IN.020.06.1.1 | reverse complement strand
GTGTGGAAACATAGAATTAGCGCCAAAGTTTGAAATCGAGATTCACGTCATGAACGCACAGCTCCAGCCGACCGGCTCCGCCTACTTCATCGCCAAGGAAACCGAAAAGCCGGAAACGCACACGCTTTCCGTGCTGGTCGACAACGAACCGGGGGTGCTTGCCCGCGTCATCGGCTTGTTCTCGGGGCGCGGTTACAACATCGAAAGCCTCACGGTGTCCGAGACCGAGCACGAGAAGCATTTGTCGCGCATCACCATCGTGACGCGCGGCACGCCGCATGTGCTGGAGCAGATCAAGCACCAGCTCGAGCGGATCGTGCCGGTGCACCGCGTGGTCGATCTCACCGTGCGCTCGCACGAACTCGGCCAGGAGCGGCCGCTGGAGCGCGAGCTTGCGCTCGTCAAGGTCGCCGGCACCGGCGACGCCCGCGTCGAGGCGCTGCGGCTGGCCGATGCCTTCCGCGCGTCGGTCATCGACGCCAACACCGAGCATTTCATCTTCGAGATCACCGGCAAGGGTTCCAAGCTCGACCAGTTCATTGCCATCATGAAGCCGCTCGGCCTGGTCGAGATCTGCCGCACCGGTGTCGCAGCCATGAACCGTGGCCCGCAGGGGATGTAGGCGCGCCACCCACCGCTCCGACTGCTTCAAATTCTCCTTGCTGGTCCGGCAGTCGCCCGTCAGTGGCTTTTGCGCGCCTGCCGGAAAAGGACAATATAGCTGACCTATCCGCGGGAGGATATGATGTCCGTCAACGCGTTCCTTGCACTCCTGGTCTATGCCTTCGTGACGTCGATCACGCCGGGGCCGAACAATCTCATGCTGCTGGCCTCCGGCGTCAATTTCGGCATCCTCAGAACGGTTCCGCATATGCTCGGCATCAGCATCGGTTTTCTGGTTCTGCTGCTGGCCGTCGGCTTCGGACTCGGCGCGGTGCTGACAGCGTTTCCGGTGCTGCATATGGCGCTGAAAATCGCCGGCGCCGCCTATTTGCTCTATCTTGCCTGGAAGATCGGCATGTCGCGCTCGATGGGTGGCAAGGACGGGGCGAAGGCGCGTCCGATGCGCTTCATCGATGCCGCCGCGTTCCAATGGGTCAACCCGAAGGCGTGGGTGATGGCGATCACTGCCATGGCCGTCTACACCAATCCGGATCATCCGTTCGTCTCGGTGGCGCTGATTTCAATCGCCTTCACCATCGTCAACCTGCCCAGCGTTTCGGTGTGGGCCGGGTTCGGCACCGCGCTGCGCGGCTTCCTTTCGGATCCCATGCGGCTGAAATGGTTCAACATAGGAATGGGTCTGCTGCTCGCAGCGACGCTCTGGCCGATGCTGCGTTAAGGGATCGCCACGGCACGTTAGCCGGCTGCACAACAATTGTGCAGTGCATATTAAATCTTCGTAATCCCGCGTTTTGGCCCTTTTCCGCCAAAGCCTTGTCCTATCTATTCGGCGAAATTCGCGGCAACGGCCGTGAAATAGACCACCGGTTTCGGCGTGTCGGATAGAGGGCCAGTTGTCGATGCGCGGAAAAATCGCCTTTACAGTCGTTGCTCTGGCCTGCCTTGCAGGTGTCGGCCTTTATCTGTCGCCCGCCACGATTGGCAGGGTGCAGCAGCTGATCTCCGGCCAGCAGGCCGACACAGCCGGCGCCGACACGACCAAGGCATCGGGCAGCCAGAAGGGCGGCGCTGGCGGCGCGCGTTCCGCCTCGATCGTTTCGGCAACTGCGACGACCGCCGATTTTCCGATCCGTCGCTACGCCATCGGCTTCGTCTCCTCACCGTCGGTGGTCAGCGTGAATGCCCGTGTCTCCAGCCAGATCGTGTCGATCGCGGTGAAAGACGGGCAAATGGTCAGGGCCGGCGACCTTCTCTTCTCGCTCGATGACCGCGCACTGAAGGCGCAGCTTGCCAAGGATCAGGCGACGCTCGTCAAGGACCAGGCCCTGCTGGTGAGCGCCACGGCGGATCTTCAGCGCGCCAAGGACCTTGTCGCCAAGCAGGCTGGCACGCAGCAGACTTACGACCAGGCACTGGCGGCGCAGAAGGCCGCGGCCGCCACCATCGATGCCGACAAGGCGACGATCGACGCCGATACGGTCCAGTTAAGCTACGCGACCATCAGCGCGCCCATCTCAGGCAGGCTGGGGGCGGTCAGTGTCTCGGTCGGGGATCTCGTCACCACCAGCAACGGCTCAAGCACCACGACGCCGCTTGTGACCATCACACAGATGGACCCGCTGCAGGTGAATTTCACTCTGCCGGAAAGCAACCTTGCTTTATTGCACAAGGCGTTGGCGAGCCCACAGCAAGGCGACGTGACGCTGACCAAGGACGGCGATCCGACGCCGATCGGCAAGGGCACGCTCGATTTCGTCGATTCCAGCGTCGACACCGCCTCCGGCACCATCGCCACGCGGGCGAGCATACCGAACTCCGATCTTTCGCTTTGGCCGGGGCAGTATGTGAACGTCATCCTTGATGCCGGCACGATGCCGCAAATGACCTCGGTGCCGACGGTCGCGGTGCAGCCGAGCCAGAAAGGTCCCTTCGTCTATGTGGTCAAGCCGGACAACACGGTCGAGATGCGGCCGGTGCAGGTGGCGCTGACGGAGGGCGATAACAGCGCCATCAGCCAAGGCCTCAAGGGCGGCGAGAAAGTGGTGGTCGAAGGCCAGACAAGGCTAAAGGACGGCGCGACGGTGCACGAAGGCAAGACAGCGAGCAACAGTGGCGATCAAAATTCGCCTAAGGTCGCACAAGCCGACAAGGCCGGCGAGGCCCGCCCATGATTTCCGAATTCTGCATACGAAAGCCCGTCGCCACGCTGCTGATGTCGTTCGCCCTCGTGCTGGGCGGACTGTTCGCTTACAAGTTCCTGCCGGTTGCCGCGCTGCCCAGCGCGGAGTTCCCGGTGGTGAATGTCTCGGCCCAACTGGCCGGCGCTTCGCCGGAGACCATGGCGACCTCGGTCGCGACGCCGCTGATCAAGCAGTTCGCAACCATTGCCGGCATCGATTCTATTTCGACCACCAACTCGCTGGGCCAGACCTCGATCGCCATCCAGTTCGTGCTCAACCGCGACATCGACGCGGCCGCCGCGGACGTTCAGGCAGCCATTGCGCGCACGCAAAAATCGCTGCCGCCGCAAATGACGGCGCCGCCAAGCTATCGCAAGGTCAATCCGGCCGATGCGCCGATTCTTCTGATGTCGCTGGTCAGCGACACCGTTCCACTCACCGATCTCGACGCCTTCGCCGAAAACGTCATCTCGCCCTCGCTATCGACCATCGATGGCGTTGCGCAGGTTTCGATCTACGGACAGCAAAAATATGCGGTGCGCATCCAGATCGATCCGACCGCGCTCGCCGCGCGCGGCATCTCGATCGACCAGTTGCAGACGGCCGTGGCCTCGGCCAACAGCAACACCCCGCTCGGCGTGCTGCAGAACGACAAGCAGCAGCTGACGATCACGGCCAACACTCAGTTGATGAACGCCGCCGATTTTTCAAACATTATCATCGCCACCAAGAACGGCCATCCGGTGCGGCTGGGCGAGGTCACGCGCGTCATCGACTCGGTCGAAACCACGACGACGGCGAGTTGGTATGATGGCACGCGCGCCATTATCATGGCCGTGCAGCGTCAGCCCGACGCCAATACGGTCGACGTCGTCGACAAGGTCAAGGCGATGCTGCCGTCCTTCCAGGACCAGATGCCGGCTGCCGCGAGCATCAAACTGCTCAACGACCGATCCACCTCGATCCGCCAGGCCGTCGACGACGTGCAGTTCACGCTGCTCCTGACCATCGCGTTGGTGGTGATGGTGATCTTCGTGTTCCTGCGCCGCGTCACGGCAACGATCATCCCGGCGGTGGCCGTGCCGATTTCGCTGATCGCCACACTCGGCGCGATGTTCCTGTTCGGCTTCTCGATCGACAACATATCTCTGATGGGTCTGACGCTGGCCGTCGGCCTCGTCGTCGACGACGCGATCGTCATGCTCGAAAACATCTTCCGCCACATGGAGGAGGACGGGCTGTCGGCTTTCGACGCCGCGCTCAAGGGCGCGCGTGAGATCGGCTTCACCATCATATCGATTTCGATTTCGCTGGTGGCGGTGTTCATCCCCGTGCTTCTGATGGGCGGCGTCATCGGCCGTATCTTCAACGAATTCGCCGTCGTCGTAACGGTCGCCATCCTGGCGTCGATGTTCGTGTCCCTGACCCTGACCCCGATGCTGTGCTCGCGGCTTTTGTCGGTGACCAAGGCCGATCGCGAGGCGCATGCCGACGGTCACAGACATGATCTCATCACGCGTGGCTATGACTGGATCCTGAGCTTCTGCCTGCGCCACACCTTCCTGGTGTTCCTGGTCTTCGTCGGCACCGCGGCAGCCTCCGTCTGGCTGATCCAGGTTTCGCCGAAGGGCTTCTTCCCGCAAGAAGACATAGGCCAGATCTCGGTAACCACCATCGCCCGCCAGGACATCTCCTTCGACGCGATGACGAAGCTGCAGAGCCAGGTCGCCGACGTCTTCTCGCATTCGCCTTACGTCGATCACGTCGCCTGGTCGGTGGGCAGCGGCAATAATGCGCTCAATCAGGGACAGTTGTTCGTGCAACTGAAGGACAAGGACAAGCGTCCCGACATAGAGAAGGTGCTTTCCGATTTGAGGCGGCAGCTGTCCGGCGTCGCCGGCATCGAAACCTATATGCAACCGGTGCAGAACCTCAGGCTCGGCTCGCGGTCCTCGGCCAGCGCCTATCAGCTGGTCGTCCAAGGCCTCGATAACGGCGCGACGGACGCCTGGGCGCAGAAATTGAACGACGCCATGGCCGCCGATCATAAATTCTTCACTGACGTCACAAGTGATTTGCAGAACAACGCGCTGCAGGCGTCGCTGGTCGTCGATCGCGACAAGGCCGCTCAGCTCGGTATCGACACGGACACGCTGCGCTCCGCCCTCTATGGCGGCTTCGGCACCGATCAGGTCTCAACCATTTTCGGCTCGGCCGACAGTTACGAAGTCATCACCGAGCTCGATCCGAAGATCGAGTGGTCGCCGGAGCGCATGCTGGCCATTCAGGTGAGAACGGCGAGCGGCAGCCTCGTTCCTCTCGGTGCCTTCGCCCGGGTCGATCGTACGGCCGGCGCCTTGACGGTCAACCAGCTTGGCCAGCTGCCGGCGGTGACGATCTCCTACAACCTGCCGCAGGGTGTCTCGCTCGGCGACACGGTGACCCGCATCAACCAGCTCAAGGACCAGATCGGCATGCCGCAGGCGATCGGCACCACCTTCGCCGGCACAGCCAAGACGTTCCAGGATTCGCTTGCCAACCAAGGGCTGCTGATCGGGGGCGCGATCCTCACGATCTACATCGTGCTCGGCATGCTCTACGAGAGCTTCATCCATCCGCTGACCATTCTGACGGGCCTGCCGTCGGCGGTACTGGGCGCGGTGGTTGCATTGCGGCTCTTCGGCATGGACCTGTCGGTCATAGCCGTGATCGGCATCCTGATGCTGATCGGCATCGTCAAGAAAAACGGCATCATGATGATCGACGTGGCGCTGGAGTTGAGGCGCGAGGGCATGTCTGCGCTGGACTCCATCCACAAGGCCTGCCTGATGCGTTTCCGGCCGATCATGATGACGACGCTGGCGGCCTTGATGGGCACGTTCCCGATCGCGCTCGGCACCGGCGCCAGCGCCGAGCTGCGCCAGCCGCTCGGCGTTGCCGTGGTCGGCGGCCTGCTCGCATCCCAGGCGCTGACCCTGTTCGTCACGCCGGTCATCTATGTCTATTTCGAGCATTTCTCCGGCTGGCTACTCAGCTTCTCCTCGAAGAAGAGCCGGCCGGAGTTGCATGCGGTCGAGCCGGTCGAGCAGCCCTCGCTCTTTGACCCCGGAGAAAATGCCGAACCGAGAAAGTTGGCCGCCGAATAGGCGGCCCGGCTCTGGCCCAAGTTGCCGAGCTTGCGGGGGCGTGCGCACGATCGTAACCTTGCGCCATGTCCCATGATCACGACCACGACAACGAGCTCGATCCGTTTGCGGCGCGCGTGCGCGCATTGGAAACGATCCTTACCGAGAAGGGCCTGATCGATCCGGCGGCCATCGACGTCATCGTCGAAACCTACGAAACGAAAATCGGCCCACGCAACGGCGCCAGGGTGGTGGCGAAGGCCTGGAACGATCCGGCCTATGCCGAATGGCTGAAGCGCGACGCGACGGCGGCAATTGCCTCGCTCGGCTATACCGGGCGTCAGGGCGAGCACATGCAGGCGGTGTTCAACACGCAGGAGACGCACAACCTCGTCGTCTGCACGCTCTGCTCCTGCTATCCGTGGTCCGTGCTCGGCCTGCCGCCGGTCTGGTACAAGGCGCCGCCCTATCGTTCGCGGGCTGTTATCGATCCGCGCGGCGTGCTGGAAGAATTCGGGCTAACCTTGCCCGCGGGTAGGAAAATCCGCGTCTGGGATTCGACGGCCGAGCTTCGCTACCTTGTGGTGCCGATGCGGCCGAAAGGCACCGAGGGCTGGAGCGAGGAGCAACTCGCCGGCCTGGTCAGCCGCGATTCGATGATCGGCACTGCGCTGGCGAGGGAGCCGGCATGAACGGGCCGCAAGATCTCGGCGGGCAGATGGGGTTCGGGCCGGTCGCGCCCGAGACGGACGAGCCTTACTTCCATGCTGCCTGGGAGCGGCGGGCGCTTGGCGTCACGCTCACTGCCGGCGCCATGGGTGCCTGGAACATCGACGAGAGCCGGCATGCGCGAGAGTCGCTGCATCCCGCCGATTATTATTCGTCGAGCTATTACCAGATCTGGATCCAGGCGCTTGAGGTACTCCTGAAGCGCCATGGCTTCGTGACGGAACGCGACCTTGCCGCCGGCAAGGCTGTCGATCCGGCGGCGACACCCAAACGCGTGCTGAAGGCTGCCGATGTGCCTGCCGTGCTCGCCAAGGGCGGGCCATGCGATCGTCCCGTGGCTGCGCCGGCACGCTTCCAGGCGGGCGACCGCGTGCGGACGAAGAATTTCAGTCCCACCGGCCATACGCGCCTGCCGCGCTACGCGCGCGGCAAGAACGGAAGGATCGAGGCCGTTCGCGATGGCTTCGTGTTCCCGGACAGCAACGCGCATGGCAAGGGCGAGAACCCGCAATGGGTCTATAC
>NZ_RZSR01000227.1:0-7187 GCF_004023265.1 Mesorhizobium sp. M1A.F.Ca.IN.020.06.1.1 | reverse complement strand
GCGTTAGAGCATTTCCAGAAAAAGCAATCTCAGTTCTTCGCCGTCAGCATCGCCGGAATGTTGACCTTGGCTGGCAGCACGATGTCCTCGGCGACGCTGCCGGTGGTCTCGCCAGACGTCTGCGCTGCCTTCGCAGCGGGCGCGGCCGTCTTTTCCGACTGCTGGTCATCAAGCATGGCGGCGGCGATCTTGGCTGTCTCCTTGGCGCGCACGGTGATGGTGTGCATGGCCGATTTGCCGGTCTCGCAAACATCCGGCTTGCGCTCGCAGATGCCGGCGATGTCGCCGACCGCCTCGCGCGCCGCAAACAGCGCCTGGATCGGCCCGACTGCCTCGCGGCCATCCTCGTCGGGGCCGACGCTGAGCGGCAGCGCCAAGAGCACCAGCGAAAACCAGAAAGCCATCCTGATCAGAAAGCCCATCTCGATGCCTCGTCGTGATCGGATCATGCATCCATCGGCATGACCTCTTTTTATGGACATGACAATGGCACGAAGGCGCGAAGCGTGGCTTGCGCCGAAGCCGCGAATTTTCTTCAAATTTTAGATGAATTGGAAAGGATTGGTTTTCGCTATTGATCTAACTCAAATCTGATCCACTGTATTAACTTTGAAATAGCCATCTATGCGGCTGTTTCAAAAGAAAAATTCTGGAAAGGGCGAGCATCGGCACTGGGTTTTCAGGAAGCCAGGCGAGCCGCGCTGTGGCTAACGCTCCATTTACCATGGCGGCAGATCGACGGGCTTTGGGGTGTCGGCGTCCCGATATTTGCCGCGGGCAGGGCGCTCGCCTTCCCTGCCTTATCCATTCCTTAAACGCTGGATGCGACTTTCAATCCAATCAAGAGTCACCTGCAGAAGCAGGGCAATTCACGACCGGGTCCGAGTGCGTTGAGTTCGATTACGGCCAGATACGTTCCTCTGCCTGGCGCGGTTGCCGCCGGCTGCGAACGCATGGTTCATCCGACCGTCACGGAGGAGGCTGAGCGCCAGCGCCAGCGCCGCTTCATCGGCGTCATGCTCGCCACTCCCTTCCTCGCCGCGGGTGCGGCGGTGACGCTGGTCACCTCAAGCCTGGGCGCCGCCGTTACCGTGGCTGCGATCTTCGGCGCTTTCGGTCTGTGCTGGTTCGCAGCGCTTCTGGTTGCCGCCACCGGACGCATGACGCTCGCCGGCCGTGCCTCGGTGGCGACGGGCGGCCTCGCGCTTGCTGGCGCAATTGCCGCGGCGGGTGGTCTGGCGTCGCCAGTCGCGCTGCTTGCCGTGGCTTTGCCGGTCGAGTCTTGCTGGATCGCCGGGTCGCGCCGCGCAGCAATTTCGGGCGCGCTGGCGGCATTCGGCGCCATCCTGCTGCAGCCTTTCGCAAACCAGTTCCTGCCGCTCGGCGAGTCCGCGATCGCCGGTTGGCACTGGCTGCTGCCGCTTGCCTGGGCGCTTACGCTCCTGCCGCGCGCGGCGGCCTTCGCCAATCCCGCCGACGCGCGTCAGGCTGAGCCTGCGGTGGACCGTCTCGAAGAGACGATCGATGCCGTCGTGCTGCGCGTCTGCCGCCAGGGCGAGGTGCTCGACGCTTCGGCCAAGGCGCGTTCCATTCTGAAGTTGGCGCCGGAGCTCCTGCTCGGCGCGGGCTTGTTCGAGCGCGTCCATCTTTCCGATCGCGTCGCCTATCTCACCGCGCTCGCGGACATGCGCGAGGGCGCGCCGAAGCGCCGGCTCGACCTGCGCATCCGCTTGCCGCGCGACGGTGGCGGCTCGGCCGACAATTTCCGCCCGTTCCGCCTTGAATTGCTGCGCGGCGCGCGAGAGCAGGACATCTTCACCTTCGTCCTTCGTGAGAATGACGAGATCGCCGCGCTCCGCGAAGAGCTTGCCACGGCGAGGGAGGCTGCGGCTGCCGCCGAAGTGGCCAAGGGGCGTTTCCTGGCGGTGGTCAGCCACGAGCTGCGCACGCCGCTCAATGCCATCATCGGCTTCTCCGACATGCTGCTGCACGAGATGTTCGGCGCCTTCCGCGATCCGCGCCAGAAGGAATATGTCGCCCTGGTCAGGGAGTCCGGCCAGCATCTTTTGTCCGTCGTCACCTCGATCCTCGATGTCTCGCGCATAGAGGCAGGCGCCTATGCCACCGAGCTCGAGCCGTTCCGCTTCGCCGATGCCGCCGACATGTGCCGCTCGATGATGCGGCCCCTGGCGGAGGCCAAGAGCATCGCGCTTGGCGCGCAGATCGCGCCTGACGCCGGCGAGATCAATGCCGATCGCCGCGCCGTGCAGCAGATCCTGATCAATCTCGTTTCGAACGCCGTGAAGTTCACGCCTGATGGCGGCAGCGTGGTGATCGGCGCCAAGCGGGTCGGCTCGCGGCTGCATTTCTGGGTGAGTGACACCGGCATCGGCATCGCCGACGAGGATATGGCCAACCTCGGCAAGCCGTTCATGCAGATCCAGAACGACTATACGCGCCGCTTCGAGGGAACCGGGCTCGGCCTGTCGCTGGTCAAGGGGCTGGTGGCGCTGCATGAGGGCACGATGTCGATCGAGAGCGCCCCGGGCGAAGGCACGACGGTGACGATCAGCCTGCCGGTGAACGGACCGAAGCGGCGCTCGGGCGCGCCGGCCGACGTGCTGCCGGTGCCGATTGCAAAGCCGAAGGGGGATGCAAATGGGGACAGCAATGGCTCGCTCCGCAAGACGGCCTAAAGTGGTCGAACCCGAGCGCGGGTTGCTTGCCGAGAGCGCTGGGGCGCTCGGCCAGATGATCTCGCGCAATCCGGTTCTGGTCGGCGGCTCGACCGCCTTCCTGGTGACGCTCTTCTACGTTTCGGCCAACGCGCTCTGGTACCAGCCTTTTCCGCACACGGGCGCCTTCTTCGCCACCAGGAGCATCGAGAATTTCCCGCATGCCGTCTCGGATGAGCCGGAGACCACCATCAACATCGTGCGGCAGGCGCAGCCCGCTCCCAAGCCCGATCCGGTCGTCCAGCAGGTGCAGGGCATATTGAAGGACCTCAATTTCTACGACGGCACCGTCGACGGCCTCACGGGCCCAGCCACGCGCAAGGCCATCCAGGCCTATCAGCTCAAGGTCGGGCTGCCCGCCTCCGGCGATGTCGACGGCGCGCTGCTCGATCAGCTTGGCGCCAGGCAAACGACTGCGGCCATTCCGCATCCGGCCCCGAGACCGGCCGATAGGGCGACGGCCCAGGCCGCCGGACCAGCGGCCATTCCGGTCGCCGCCCAGGCCAGCGGCGCAACGCAGGCGCCCGACGCCCGCATCGTCAAGATCCAGGCTGGCCTGAAGGCCTTCGGCAATGACGATATGCAGCTCGACGGCGTCGTAGGCGCCCGCACCAAGTCTGCGATCAAGGAATTCCAGGCGCTGTTCGGCCTGCCCGAGACCGGCGAGCCGGACGAAGTGGTCTATGCCAAGATGCGCGAGATCGGCCTGACAAACTGAGGGCTGCCGGCTTTTCGGTTCCATTGCCGATGCTGTAAGGAACCGCGCATGCCATCCGGAACCCTGCCATGCGCGTGACTACCGATCTGTGGGTATCGGCCCTTCTGCGCCGTGTCTTCACCGCCGGCGGTTTTGCTGCCGTGGTCAAGCGCGGCGCGACCGAGGCCGGCGCCGTCTTCGTGTTGTCGCGCGACCGGCTCGGCGAAGTGGCTCTGTACGGACCGGCGCCGCAAACGAGCTACGATTCGGCCAAGCCCGACGAGCGCTTCTTCACCTTGCTCGATTCTGGCGACGATAGCTCGGCATTCGATGCAAGGCTGGAAAAGGAAAAGAGATTCGATCCCGACATCTGGGTGGTCGAGATCGAGGCCGGCTCCGTTCCGGTCGAGGAGCTTGTTTCCGTGAAGGCGGAATAGAGGCGGCGGCCCAGGGTCGCGTCCAGCCACGGAAAACCGCTGAGCACCTTCCCTGGAATTGGTTCAGGACGCTTTGCGGCCGGCGGCCTTGTCATCGCTGTTCGATGCGTGGCGCCCTGTCTCGATGGCATTGCCGCGGATCGCCCGAGACAGCGTTTCGGCTTTCCAGGCCCGCACCTTGTCGAGCGCTGCCTCGCGATGCAGCAGCCGATAGCGGTCGAGGAACAGACGGATTGCCTGGGGATGCGGAAACTCGCCGGGATGGACCGCGACCGCGATCAGGAAGGCCCTGTCTTCGCTTAGGTCGAGCGCCTTGAGCGCCGCAAGCAGCGCTGCGTAGCCCGATTGCTCTGTGATCGAGCGGGCTGTGGCAAAATCGATGTCGAGCGCATCGGCAAGCGCTGTCTGGAAGAAAGCAAGGTTGCCCGTCAGCGCCGTCTCGCGCAGCTTCAGATAAGTCGGCTGTCCGAGGAACAGGTTGACAGCGGCACTTTCGCCGGCGGGCCGCATCATCGAGCGCAGGCGTCGCCGCGCGTTTTCCTCAGGCACGCCGGGATCCGGGCGGTTGTCTTCTGTTGCGGAAGCGGCCGGTTTCACCGGCGCGATCTTCGTGACCGTCTCCGGCGGCCGCGTGTTGACCAGCGTCGGCTTCTCCAGCGCGCGGATCAGGTGGGCGATGGTTGCGTTGAGTTCCTTGCGGCGAGCGATTGCGCGCGCGTGCGGCAGGCCATGGCGGCCGATCAGCGCGATGAGGTCGATGTCGCTCAGCGCGTTCGAGCGGGTAAGCAGCGGCGCCGCGATCTCGACCGGCTCCTCGGCCAGCCGCCGCACCAACGCGGCCGGCGCATATTCGCATTCGGAAAGGGCGGCGGCGACATAGCGGCGCGATTCGACCGACACTTCGTCGAACAGCGGCAGCGTCAGATCCTCGAGTTGGGCGATTTCGCGCCGCGACGGGCGCGTCAGCGAGCAGAAGGCCGACACGGCGGCGCGGAACAGCCTTTCGGCTTTTCCCGCTTCGGTCCGGATAGCGATGTGCCTGAAATCCGAAGAAGACACGGAGGATACGCCCGATACTCGACACAGACCCGGCCCCGCGCCTCCGGCCGGGCCGGTTTCGCGTCTCCAAGGAACAAACATCAAATTAGCCGCGATCCGTTAGCGCTCCGTTAACCCTCTGCCCGCCTTAATCGACTTTGGAGGCGTTGCGTTGTGCTCCGGTCAAACCGAGAGGAATACGCGAACCATGGGCATGGTCTTGTCTTTCGTGCCGCGAGCGGCACCCGTCAATCGAGTAACCCACGACACCGACACGGCAGCGGCTGTCATCATCTTCCCCGGCGTCCGCTATGAGCCACAGCCGCAGGTCGGCGGGGCGCGTCCGGACGGCCCGGACAAGCCTGTGTCGCCACGGCCACTAGTGCCGCATCACTGAGCTGACTCTTCAGTATTCCTGCAGCTCGCAGGCACTCTGTTCGAGAAAGCGCGACACGATCGGCTTCCAGCTATCGTCCGGCACGAAGGCGCGGACGACAAAGATTCCCTCGTCGATCGGCGCCTCGACAAAGATCGCGCCCTGCAAGTCCTCGGGAAGATCGCGCCGCACGTCGATCATCTGCGCCGGTGTCAGCACCACGGCATCGAGCTTCTCGCTGTTCGCATTGTGGTCGTTGAAGGAATAGATGTTGTGGCCGCTGCGGTCATAGACCGAAGCCGACCAGAACGGCACGTTGCCGGGCGCCCGGATCCGCACCAGCCCGTCGGCGAGATTGAAGCGGCAGGCGGCCGCGTAGAACATGGGGTCGACCGACTTCACCACAGGTGCACCGCCGGCCTCCGCGTCCAGGCGCGTCATCTTGTAGAGGTCGGAGGCCATTGCCAGCCGCGACCAGGCATCGCGCTCGGAAAATTCCGGCACCAAAAACAGCACCGCGATATGCACGATGCCGGCGCCGAGCAGACCGAGGACCAGGGCGTGCAGCAGGCTACGCATGGCAGCCCGCCTTCAAAATGCGCGGCAGCGTCACGTCGGAAAGCCCGGTGCTGCTCGCGATCGGCGTGTCGTAGAAGGTCAGCACGAAATACATCTTGCCGAAGCCGGCCGTCAGCAGCCAGTTGCCCGGGGCAGGGCGGTCGCCAACGGAGATGACGACCGAATTGTCGGGCCGGCGCAGCACTTCGTAGGATTGCAGGGCCGCCTGTCTCGCCTTGCCGGTGTCGATGACGCCGAGCGACTGGTCGGCGGCATAAAGCGTCCAGAACCGGGCCGTCGGGTAGCCGCCTTCGATCGAATAGGCGCATTCCCGCTTCAGCGGCTGGCCGGCTGCGTCGCGCTCGGCGACGAAGGACAACCCCTCCGCCCGGCCGAGCGCCAGCACGCCCTCACGCGCCACGCGCGCCTTGGAGTAGGGGTCGGAGCCTTCCGTGCCGATTTCAGGAGAAGCTGTCCATTGGCCGATGCGGATCGCGCCGACGCCGTCCTGCGCGTTGAGCGCGTACCAGACGCTGCCGCCGCCAAGGCCGATGGCCATGGCAAGCGAAAGCAGCGTGAGGGAGACGGTCTTGAGCATGGAAGGCCGGAACTGAGGAGGTTGCCCGGGATATCGCGGCGCGGGGCCTCGTGGCAAGCCGGCTTGCCTTGGGCATGGCGATATTCAGGTGGTTGCGGCCTGCAGTAGTATGACGTTCCCATGTCGGCGACCGGCCTGTCATGGACAAGTCCGCACCGCGCCCCTTCTGATTCTCGGCGGCGCTGCACGTAGCCATCCAATCACTGACTTGTCAGGCGCCGATCCGATGCCCGTGCTTGAAGCCGCCGCCATTTCGTTCCACATCGGTCGGGATGAAGGGCGAGACCGGAGAGCGGCGTCGGAATTTGGCGTGGGCTTTGCCCGCATCGCTGATGCTGCATGCGCTGATCGCAGCGTTTCTGGTCTATACCTTGCCCAAGCCCGCCCAACAGCCGGATCAGGAACAGCCGGTCAATGTCGCGCTTGTGCCTCCGCCCGAGCAACCTAAGCCGAAGCCTCCGCCCGCACCGCAGCCGAAGCAACTCAAGGCCGAGAAGCCCCCGGAACCGAAAGCCGAAAAACCGCCCGAGCAAAAAGTGGAAAAGCCTCCAGTGCCGGAAAAGCAGCCGCCGAAGCCACCGCCGATCGCGGTGCTAAAGCCCGTTTTCCAGTATGGCAACAAGGACACCGGCCCCAGGAAATCCCTGGATGGAGCCGGCAACCGGGACAACACGCCGTCGCCGGCCAAGGATAGCGATAGCAAGCCGCCCGCCGTGGCGAAGCCTGCACAGAAGCAATCTGCCGCGCC